>JAYUJV010000688.1:0-4380 GCA_043764975.1 Saprospirales bacterium | reverse complement strand
CATTAGAGAGATAGGTTGCACCCAATTTAGTTCCCGCTGGTGGATTTTCAATAACAGTGCCGTTCGGAATATAATATGTAAAACTTTTTTCAGACACTTCGCCGTTTACTTCTGCTCTAAATTTTACGGTATGAAAACCTGCTGTTGTGACAGTGATTTGGTAAGATAAATCTTTGCCATTTGCCGTTTTTATTATATCGCCATTGTCAGTCAAAGTCAAATCAGCCGTTTTTGAAGCTGAACCTTGAAAATTGATGACATCGCCAATTTTACTAGTCAAAGCTGTAGCTGTTGGGTATTGAATAATGGTTTCAAGACTTGCATTTGAACCGTACAATGTTATGTACATATCAGTTCCGTTTGTGCCTTTTCCTTCTTTATCACCAGTAGCATTTCTGAACACAAAAGCCAACTTTTGAATCGCAATACCTGGACCAGGATTGTAATATTGTTTTACGGTAGGCGAAAACGTATATTTATATAGATTTGGTTTGCCAGCAACTGGCGTCAATTTCCAATCTGGATTAGCAACACCCCAAGTTGTTTTCACGAGTTTCCAATCACTTCCACCTGAGCTCGAGTTCGTTATCACGCCTGTATGTATGTAAACATCACAATTACAGTCTTTCAAACCAGCCGAACCTTGTGTCGCGTCATAATATATCGTAACGGCATCAGTTACCGTCGGGAAAGCTGGGTCTGAATAGACTTGCGCAAACAATGGCATCGTAAATAATATTGCCAAAAATGTAAATAAATTCTTCATAATCAGTTCTTTATAAATATTATTAAATAAATTCTCTTACAAAAGTATGAAATTAATCAATACCTAAATGTTAAAAAATATGTTTTTTAAATAATTCTTTTTTAATTTATGATTTTTAATAAAAAATATTACTCAGTTATTATTTTCTTGTATTTTATTTATTAATAAAAATAAAAAAATGTGACACATAAAAGTCCAAATTTTATACTAAAAGTTTGCCACTTATTTGTAACTCCCTCCTTTGGAGGGTTGGGGAGGTCATTAGTTTTCCAATCTACCATCAACCATTTTCAAACATCTATGACTCATATCTGCCAATTGGGGATTGTGGGTCACGATGACGAAGGTTTGTTTCATTTCTGAAGCTAATTTCAAAAACAATTCGTGCAAATCTTTTGAATTTTGAGTATCGAGATTGCCAGTTGGCTCGTCTGCAAACACGACCGCTGGCTTGTTCATGAGTGCGCGCGCAACCGCGACACGTTGTTGTTCGCCACCAGACAATTCGTTTGGTTTATGCGATTTTCGAGCGCTGAGTCCAAGATAATTCAAGAGTTCGATGGCGCGTTTTTCAGCTTCTTTTTTGTCCATATGCTGAATCAAAGCTGGCATACAAACGTTTTCGATGGCCGTAAACTCAGGCAAAAGATGATGAAATTGAAACACAAAACCAATGTTTTTATTTCTAAAAACTGATAAGTCCTTATTTTTTAATCCAGAAAGTGACTTACCGTTGATATTCACTTTGCCTTCGTCAGCTTGTTCCAAACTACCTAAAATATGTAACAAAGTGCTTTTGCCAGCGCCAGATTTGCCTACAATCGAAATCAATTCGCCTTCATTGATGGACAACGACACATTATCGAGTACCTTCAATTCGCCGTAAGATTTAGAAATATTATGTGCTTCAATTATCATTATGTTTACTTTTGGGGCAAATTTATAATATTTATCATAAAAAACTTAATTTTTATTAAAATCATAATAAATACTTGAAACATAGGCTTACCTTTGTGTAAATATTTTTGTAAGAATTTGATTTTATGATCCGAAATTAGTTTAAAATTTAGCTTTTTTGTTCAATTTTAGTAAAAATTGGCAACAAGCAATTAGCAATTAGCAAAATTTATAAACATTTTAATTGGTTTTAATTGTCAATTGCTAATTGATACGAAAAAAAACGTTAAGAAATTAGGTTGCAATTTTACAGAAAATATTTAATTTCTAAATTCTATAATTAAAGAGCCTTTTCGATACAAAAAGGTTGGTAAAGCGGTACATGAAAACGAAAACACTCAGAAAAGATAAGGTAAATGTAGTGACATTAGGTTGCTCAAAAAACCTCGTAGATAGCGAAAATCTAATCACACAACTCAAAGGAAATGACTATGATGTGGTGCATGATAGCAACGATGAAGCCAATATAATTGTGGTCAATACGTGTGGTTTTATTGATTTGGCAAAAGAAGAAAGTGTAAATACAATCTTGAAATATGCCGAAATTAAGAATCAAGGCGGTATTGATAAATTGTATGTAACTGGTTGTCTATCACAGCGTTATAAAGACAGTTTGGAAGAAGAAATTCCAGAAGTTGATGCTTTTTTTGGCACTTTAGAAATGCCAGCTTTGCTCGCCAAACTCAATGCAGATTACAAATATGAACTTGTCGGCGAGCGATTTATCACTACGCCAATGCACTTTGCATACCTCAAAATTTCGGAAGGTTGCAATCGCACTTGCTCGTTTTGCGCCATACCACTTATGCGCGGCGGACACGTATCGCGCCAAATCGAAGAACTCGTGAAAGAAGCCAAAAACTTGGCTCGAAACGGCGTTAAAGAATTGATTTTGATTGCGCAAGAATTGACATATTACGGTTTAGATATTTATAAAAAACGCGAATTACCAGCTTTACTCGATGCACTTTGCGAAGTGGAAGGCATTGAATGGATTCGTTTGCACTATGCTTATCCGTCAAAATTTCCGACTGAGATTTTTGATACGATGGCGAAACAACCTAAAATTTGCAAATACCTCGATATTCCGTTGCAACACGCCAATGATGAGGTTTTGAAGCGTATGCGTCGTCAAATCACACAAGCCGAAACACGTGAGTTGATTGCATTGGCACGTAAAGTTGTGCCAGGCATTTCGATTCGGACGACGTTTTTGGTTGGTTATCCAGGCGAAACCGAGCAAGAGTTTGAAGATATGTGCGATTTTGTAGCCGATATGGAATTTGATAGAGTAGGGGTTTTTCAGTACAGCCACGAAGAAAGTACCATCGCTTTTGAGGTCGAAGACGACATTTCGGCCGAAGAAAAAGAAGAACGCGCAGCTGCCATCATGGAAATTCAGCAAGATATTTCTTTTGAAAAAAATCAAGCCATGATTGGCCATACATATAAGGTGTTGATAGACAGAAAAGAAGGCGAATATTACATCGGCCGCACCGAATACGATAGCCCCGAAGTTGATAACGAGGTACTAATCGCTGCCAAAGCAAAATATCTTCGTCTCGGCGATTTTGTGAACGTAAAAGTCACGAAAGCTGAAGATTATGATTTGTATGGCGAAACGGTGGGGTAAAAAAAGTACGAAGTACGAGGTACAAAGTACAAATTTGAGATAATAAAAAAAACGAAGTACGTCTGTGACGTGCTTCGTTTTTTTTATGCCAAATTTAATGTGCTTTTTCCATGAAGGCGAAACTGAGCATAATGCTACACGTTGCTATGCCGATAAAGAAAATGATAAGTGTCCATTTGTTGCTATTTGAAATTTTACCAGCTCTAAAAAGTAAGTAACCAATCACTAAATTAAAAAGTGCCCACAATACATTTATGGTTGGTGATGATAAACCTTGACCTGGCGGATTGGCAAAAGGTGTAGGAAAACCGTCGCCCGATATTCCATGTGTAAAATGCGGAACTACATTTGCTAAGAAAAAACCTGCAAAAAAACACGCTAAATAATTATACCATTTCATATTAAATTGTCCGATTTTAAAGTGCTGACAGCACACTTGTTTGTTTAAAAACTCAAAAGTAAACTTTTAATTTTGAAGTTGCTAATTAAAACTAAAATACTAATTTTTTGATTATTATGACTTTTCAGTTATCAGAAACCAATTTCAATATTAGCCGTATTAATATAAAAAATATCAATACGGAGAAATGGATATAAAATGATTTTTTTGTTGGTTTATTAAAGCCAAAAGCTAATATTGCATTAAAAAAAGCTAAAAAAAAGCTGAAAAGTGCCAATAATGGTATTGATAACAAATCTAAATTTGGCGTACAATGACCTGTTTTAAACTTTTCTGATACGTTAATTCCAACTATTATGATGATTGAAATGACATAAAATATAATTGTCAATTTAGCATTACTTTTTTCGGTTTTCATTATTTTTTGATTAAAAATGCTGAAATATAAATTACCAGAATTTCCACCAAGGTTTTGTTTGCTTTTTGTCGTCAGTTTTAGAGGTTACTATACGCATCATTTCATCAATACGTCGTTCAGCTTCAGATTTTGTAATACCATTATAATAATCATGCACAAAAGGGTGATCAAAATCTTTGTGTGGAACAATTTCTGGTCTTTGGTTT
>JAYUJV010000687.1:0-12982 GCA_043764975.1 Saprospirales bacterium | reverse complement strand
TATATTTAATACATTGAAAATCAATATTATATATCTTTTTTGGATACTGTTGCTTGGCGCAGGTTTTTTGATTGGTAAACGCTTACAGAATCAGAGTTTTCATCAAATCTTTGGTATTGCCAATGCCGAAGGGCAAATACTGAGGATAGAAGATGCTGTTTTGATTCAAAAAAGCTATGTAAAATCGGGTATAAAAGTCAAAAAAGGCGATACCTTGATGTTGTTGTTTCGTAATGAATTGGATAAACAAAGTGTTGAAAGTGGTACGCAATTGTCTCAAATTAGCGCAGAACGCGATGCACGTAACACTGCAATCGAGCGTGAAAAAGAGGTTTTTGTGCTTCGTCAAAATGCACGTATCGTGGATTTGCAGGCGCAAATAAAGGCGTTGGAGGTACAAATTGATTTACAAAATAAACTAAAACAAGCTATTTCGGAGAACAATACGAACAACAATAACCTCAAATTACAAGATATTGTAGCGCTAAAAGAAAGCATCCGACAAGTAGAATTACAGAGCATAGAGCAGTTGAAACTATATGATAATCAACGAGTTAGCAACAATAGTATCACGAATATAAAGTCTGAACAAATCTTGAATGTTACAAAATATATCGGTAAAGAACGTCAAAAATTGGTGTTGTTAGCGCCATTTGATGGTTTGATAGAAGATGTGTTTGTGGTGCAAAATGAGGTAGCGGCAGCATTTAAAGACCTTATAAAAATCAATCCGCAACAGCCGAATAAAGTGACCGGATTTGTGCATGAAGCACTCAATTTGCCTTATCAACTCGGCGATACAGTGTTGTTGCAATCGGTGTTACGTCCGACAGTTACTTACAAAGCACAAGTGGTTGGCGCAAGTACCGAAGTTGCCGAGTTGCCGTTTCGATTGCGAAAATATACCGAAGTAAAAACGTGGGGCAGAGAACTTTTTGTAAATTTGCCGCCACAAAACGAGTTTTTTATCGGAGAAAAAATTATTATCAAATTCAAGAATTAATGAGAAAAATATTTTTATTTTTATTTATAAATACTTTATTTTCAATAACTTATGCTCAGAAAATAAGTATTTCGAGCATTTTGGTAACAGCCGAAAAAGATGATCGAATACTGAAAAATACGTACAACAATCAATTTGCCCAAACGTTTGATTATCGCTTACCTTTGCTCAAAAAAATAGATCTTCGACTTGGCGTAAACGGTAACAATACAAACGATACATTGGATGGCGGACTGCGAAACGAAGATTATTTTGCGGTCAGCCTCACGCCCAATAACTTGAAAGAAAGACGATTACAAAATGCACTCAAACCTGCCAAAATTAATGTATATAATGCTGAATATCAGGTTATTATGCACCAAGTGCTTTTAGAGCGTTATCAAAGTATCGCTTTAATTTTTTTTCAACAAAAATTGTATGATATTCGCTTGACGCTAAAAGATTTATTGCTAAAAAAAACGGATGTAATTAGCCAAAGTTTGGATAAAGGTATTGATGTGCGTTTTAAGGATATTATGGATACCGAAAACGACAAAAATGCACTCGAAACCGTTTTGCTCGACCACCAAAACAACACAGACGCTCAATGGTTACGGATTCGACAATTTTTGAAAAATTTGAATACAAGCCAATCGTTAAGTATTGATTTTGAGCGATTTATAGATATTAATAACCTTGAAAAAAATATAAATACGTTTAGGAAAGACAGCATTTTGACGCATCCATCAATTGCTTATCGCATGGCGCAAGCCAGATATACAGCCGCTGAATTGGCACTCGAAGACATCCAAAATCATCAAATATTGAGCTTCGTTCAAGCAGGTTTTACTCGCCCGAATTATGAGCCGATTCCTCAAAAAAAAATCAAACCTATCAATAATTTGGCGATAAGGATTGGACTCACGATTCCGATTTTGGCGAACAACAATCTGAAACACGCCACTACTGCTTTGCAACTCCGCGAAGATGAGCAAAATAGTATTTTGACAGCTCAATTGCAACAAAAAATCATTGATAATCAATACATTAGGTTAGAAAATTTGATAAAAAACTTGCGCTTGAACGAGAAGAATGAGCAGCAAAGCCTTATCAAAAAAATGCTCAACAACGCTACACTTACAGCGCAAATCACGCCCATAGAGTTGTTGGATTTGCAGATTTCGCAAAAAAAATTAGCCATTCGTAGCCTCGAAATAAGTGCCGACATCACAAACGAATACCTCCGTTTGCTCGATATGATTGGCGCATTTGCTAAATATCCAACACGCGTTTTTTTAGAAGAGTAATTCGATTTTTATCTCTCACAGATTTCACAGATTTACACAGACGTTATTATACGACTTTCGATGCTCGGACAGCTCTCGTTTAGCAACTTTCGATTCTCGTCTTTCGACTTTCGATTTTTATTTCTCACAGATTTCACAGATTAACACAGACGTTAATTATACGATTTTCGATTCTCAGACAGCTCTCGATTAGCAACTTTCGATTTTCGATTTTCGACTTTCGATTTATCTCTCACAGATTTCACAGATTAACACAGACGTTAATTATACGACTTTCGATGCTCGGACAGCTCTCGTTTAGCAACTTTCGATTTTCGTCTTTCGATTCTCGATTTATTTCTCACAGATTTCACAGATTAACACAGACGTTAATTGCACAAATTATAATATTCTTTCATGTAAAACTCTTTAGAAACGCTCGCTTCTCTACGTTTCTCACGACTCACGAAAAAAAAATTGCGAATAGCAATTTCTCTCACGACTCACGATTTTCTCTCGTTTAGCAACTTTCGATTTTCGTCTTTCGACTTTCGATTCCCCTCACGATTTTTTCAACATATTCTCATAACACCCAATCCAATCGGCCACCGTCATTTTGCTGACCAATTCGCCAATGAGGTCGTAAGGAATGTGTTCGGGTTTCTTGAATCTGATGCAGCTTTTACCCATATCGAGTTTTGCGCTCGTGTGATTTGGATATTCCGAAACGAACCAATCATATAGGTTTTTATTGGCATAAATACCTATATGGTAAATTGCGATATGGCTTTTTTGAGCCGCAATATTCAAAAAAGGCAACGGCAAAGTTGGATTACAATGATAGCCTTTCGGAAAAATATCATGCGGCACCACATAGCCAATCATGCCATAACTAAGTTCTTCTTTGAAGCCAATCGGTATGTTTTGGATGATAATTTCCCTTAATTTTGTAATCGCAGCGCGCTTTTCATCAGGCAATTGAGCGATATATTGTTCTATTGGGTTTTCCATTTTGGATTATTATATTAAAAATGTCTATTCATTTATAACATCAAACGTGTATTTTTTTTGGAAGCCACGTACTTCACCTGTCCAAATATGTTTTTTTCTGAGCGTTGCCATGAAGGTATGTTTTCCTGGCGTATCATATTGTTTTTCAAAATGAGCAATACCTTTTTTTGACTCTATTTTTTCGCCATCAATATCAAGCGTAACTTCAACGTTAGGACCAAAATAACTGACATAATTTGAAACCATTATATCGGCCTTAAATTTTTCATGGATAGTCGTTTTTTTATTTTCTGGAATAATAGCTAGAAAATAGTCGTCAGTTGTACCACAGTAGTTTATTGTTCGACTATAATAATCCATCAATTTTGTATCAAAAAGAGCAAGTTCTATTTTTTGTTTTCGTAAGGTTAGCAAAGCTATATTCGCGGGTAAATTACGCATATCAGTACTTGAAAGTTTATTGATATTATCTGTAATCAGTGAATCTAACTTAGATTCCGTTTTTTCATTTTGAATTTTCACAGACACAGTATCGTAATGACTTTTCAACAATTGAATATGGTTTTTGATTTTATCTTCTGTAAAAAACATACGCGAAGGAATAGAAGTTTGTTGCAAAAACGAGGGATATTTGGCTAAATAGTCTTCAAAAGAACCAATCAATGCTTCGGTTTCTTTATCTACATCGCGTTTATTTTCAAGTACTTGCCTTAAATTTTCAAATATTGTAGCATAGCGCCTTCCTCCATTAGCGACTATTCTATACAAATATTCACAGCCTTTCGAGATCTGAAAATTAATCAATTCGCTCTTATCTTTTTCATTTTCTATAAGTTGTTTATAGTCCTTTTCAGACGTATGCATCAGATAAAAAAACGAGCAAAACAAGACGATTACACTTCCATACATAACATGGAGAAAACGAGGACTTGAAAATAGATTGTTCATGGATTTATTTTTTTGGATTAAATTTACTTCCCTTTTTCTCTCACACTTTCCACACCAAAATACGAGTAAACCGTAGGATCTATGACGTATTGTTGCTTCGTTTTTAGGTTTGTAACTACATTATAATCATGGTCTTTGAACGCAGGATCTCGAAAAAAGTGATTTACATTGACACCGCAACAATACAATTGTGCAACTTTATGCGCACAAATAAGCGTATCGTGCCAACCTTTTTTGTCTATCAAATACACCAAAACGGCATGTAATGAAGCCGAATAACCAACACAATTCGTTTTTTTAGTTTCACAAATGATTGTATTCGGATTCGTAGAGCATTTTCCGAAGGTATAACTCACATCTTTGGTCGCATATTGCGTGGCAAACTTGATGAGTTGTTGCTCATCAGCCGAAGGATTGGTTTTGAGCCAAATGTCCAAATCATCTTTTATCGCTTGCGATTCTATACGCACCAATTGTCGTTCATTTATCTCCGAATAAGTCACAAAACTTCGGTACAAAACGCCTTTAAAACAGTAACAAAAGCAGCAAAAAAGGAAAATAAGGATAAAAAGCCTTTTGAAAATCCTTTTGAAAAATCGTTTCATCGCAATCGTTTTTTTACGATTAGCATTTCGTAAATTGTCCTTCTTCGGTATCGAATACGCCTTGGTTCATGCGGAAATAATACCAGTCATTGTGGCGATCATAGCCTTTTTCGGAAGCAATTTTTTCGCCCCAAACGCTCTCTTTTATCTCGAAAGTATTGTCCATTACGTTCATGTCATAAGTCTTCAAATCTTTCTTGATTTTACCTTTTTTGGCATCAGAAGTACTGTCGATCATTTCGCCAATGATGCGGCGCGCATCCATTGAGTTTTGCCACTCAAAGATATTGTCTTCGGTTTCGACATATTCGTTTGCAAAATTTCCCCAAATCGTCATTAGGGTATCAATATTCTGTTTCTTAGCTTTCATAATATGTATTTTATTGATAATCAGTTAATTGTATTGTTTGTTTTGTTTAATATATTTTGTAAAACCATACTTTTTTATTTTAAAAAGCGTATCATTTTTCTACATCTTCTTCAACTGGGCTAATTTTTATCTCTTTTACTTTTGAACACAAAATTCCATTAATTTTATTCACCGCTATTTCAGCGGCCTCAAATGTACCTTTGGCTTTTACATATTCATTAAAAATGTTTTCATCTACTGCTCTCAAAATAACTAAAAAATAATCTGAATTTACTCGAATAACATCGCCAGTCAGCATATCTATCATGTTATTTCCAAAAACAAATTCTCCTCCATATAATTCATTGCTTTCAAGATCCATTAATTTCGCCATTCTCCCTCCATAAGTCCTTAGTTGATTAAAAGCGACCCTATTCATTAATATAAATCGACCTTTTGTATTTACCTTATAAGCACCATGCCATGCAGGTCTATTACCAAACAAGGATTCATTACGCCCAAATCCAAAGTAGGAATTATAAAAATGCTTACCATCTGAATACCCAAACTGAAAAAAAGAATCAACTGGTGCTGGAGTTATTAATTTCAATATTGGTCTGCCAAATATACTTTCTCCTGGTTCTATTTTAACATCGTATTGAGTTCCAGAAGGTGTGTTGTACAAATAATCTAAGTAAGTAAAATAAAATCCTGCTTTTGGTATGTATGCTGTATCTTGAGGAATTGCTTTTTTTATTGTATAATTTTTAATTTCATCACTACCAATGCTGTTTAACCCTTTCCTTAATGATTCACAAATTCTTTCTTCGGGAGTTAAATACTTTCTTTGAATTTGTTGTGCTTGATGTGTTTGTAAACTTTTTCCATGATAATTTCCAACCAAAATACGCTCGCCATTTTCATTTTTTGTATAAAAACTAATATCCATCATTACATATTCTTCTTCCAAATGAACTGTATATCTAATCTTTCCAACTTCTAACACATTGAGTTCCATAATCAATGCGGTTTTATTTTCTCTTTTAGGGACAAAAAACTTTAAAAGTTCATAAATTTCTTGACCAACATTGTCCGTCTCAAACTTTACAGGTCTCATTCTTTCCAAAATTCCATAAGGTAGAAATCCAATATATTTATTCTTAATGACACGTTTATCAATAACAGTATCGATATAGAAATTGTCAGAGTTTTGATATAATATTCCTCTTGTTACTAATTTATTAAACTGCAGAATAATATTTTTTTCGGTTTGCGCAGAAAGCGAACTACTAAGAAAGCAAGCAAAAATTAAGAGTAAGTTTTTCATTTTTAATTATTTTTTTAATTTCAAATACGTATATTTTTTCTATTTTTCAAAAACTACTTCCACAATTGCCTCAACGTCGCTAAATGCGAAAACAGTACCAATGGCACTACAACGCTCGGTAACCAATTGAACGGAAAATGCGTGATGGCGATATTCGGCTGCTCAAAACCAAATTGTTGAAAAGGTGTCTGTGCTGACAAAATAGCCAAACCAACAATATTGGTCAATAAAAGCAATGCAGCGATGTTCCAAACAATTAAGATTCGCTTGTTTTGAACATAATTTATTGATAACCAATAAATTATTGGAGCACTTACACCTGCAAATATATCAAAATTTCGGCCTTCAAAAGTCATTATTTGCGGAATTGTTTTTGAAATAAATAAAAAATACAAGACAATCTCGACAGGAATACGAATGGTATGTAGCAAAGTTAGTTTTCTCAAATCCAAATTATCTATGAATTTTTTTCCTTTGTTGGAAAAAAATAAAAACAACATCAAAAAAGTGGTGGCAAAACCATCAAAACAAAGCGCGGTGGTTTCGTAAAACCATCGGTATAAAAATCGGTAGAGCCTATCAGCAGCTGAATGAGCATCCAAACGCCAAGTACATAAAATACGTTTTTGTTTTTATTGGCCGCATTATAAAATTGATAAACCGTTGATAATGTGATCATTATAAACGAAATTTTTAATAAAAATGAAACTTCTTGCATGATATTTTTTTTATTCTGAAATAACTATCTACATATAAACTACGTACTTTCGATTTTCGACTCTCGACTCTCGCTCCCCCAATAATCCACCCAATTGCCTTCCCAATCATAATATTCTAAACCATTAAATTGCTTTTTATAATCATAATGCGAAGCTATATCGTGTGCATAACCGAGGTAAACGTAGCGTTTGGTGTGCGTTTGAGCATAACGGATTTCTTCCAAAAGCGTATGTAAACCTGGACTTCGTTTGCTGTAATCGGTGTCAAATGTAGCATAAATACACGAAATACTTTCTTTTCCGATGCCAAAATAACTCGTGGCATACAGTTTTTGATGCTCATTATATATAGCACATTCGAGCGCAGCGTGAGGTAGGCGTTCGGCAGGATTTTCGCCTAAAAAAGTGGTCAGCGATTCGGGTTTATTGTCAGTAAAGCGTTCGATGTGTTTTTGAAATATGGCATCAACTTCGGCTGTAATCTCTATTTTTTGATAGCATACTTCGCTTGTAAGCGCATTTTGTCGTAAGACTTTGAGTTGGCTTTTGCGAAACGTAAATTTCTCCAGATTGATGCGCAAAGGCACGATATTGGCTATTTTGTCTTCATTTTCAAAGTAATCTACTTGATTTCTGAAAAAATAAGTACCAAAATTACGCCAGCCATCAGCCCAAATCATATCAATTTCTTCGGGGCTACAACTTGTACAATTGGCATATAAAAATAAGGAATCCGAAGCAGACATTTTTTAATATTCGTAATTTTAAAACACTTGAAATTAAGGTAAATAAGTGTTGATTGTCAATGAATAAGCGACAATTTTGACTAATTACACCCAAACCAAACTACTTGCGCCGAGCAGCGAGGCTTCATTGATTTTCAAGTCGGAGAGTTGTACTTTTATGAGGTTTTTATAAAAAGGCAATAAGTTTTTTTCCATGTGTTCTTTAGCGTCATCGAGGATATATTTTTTTGCACCAGAGAGACCGCCAGATATAAAGATAGCTTGAGGAGAAAAAATAGCTGCAATATCGGCCAGTTTTTCGCCCAGGATTTGTGCCGTAAATCGGAAAACTTCTGTTGCCAAAGGGTCATTTTGCTCTGCGATTTCAAAAATCAACTTTGGCGTGAGGGTGTCGGGCGCGTAGCCGCGCATCTTTGAGTCCACGAGGTGCGTGGACATCAGGTTGATTGCGGTGCGTTTGAGCCCAGTGGCCGATACAAAAGTTTCGAGACAACCTTCTTTGCCACAGCCACATTCACGAGATTCTTGATTGACGCGCGTGTGCGCCAACTCGCCAGCCAAGCCTTTCATGCCCAAAACTGGCTTGCCGTTGGCAAAAACAGCACAGCCAAAACCAGTGCCGAGTGTCAAAAAAACAAAATCAGTCAGGTCTTTTGCGCCACCATATTTCACTTCACCATACGCTGCCGCGAATGAATCTTTGACGAGATAAACTGGTAAATTGGTGATTCGATTGAGGTTTTTTACGATGCGTACAATGCCTTTGAAAGGTAGATTTGCAGCATTTTCGATGGTACCATCTTGCATATTTGTACTTGGTGCGCCGATACCTATACCAACTATTTCGTAAAGATTGTCATTGAGTTCATTGATGCTATGCCATATAAAATCGTAGAAATCGTCTTCCGTTCTAGTTTGCCAAGTCGAAAAAAACATTTGTTCCAATATTTCTCCTTCTTTGGTCACAAGGGCAATTTTTGTGGTTGTGCCACCTATATCAACACCAACAGCAACTTGATTCATATATTTGGTTATTTTTCTTATTTATACTTTTATAATCATTTTCGAGCGTAAAGTTAGGAATATATATTTAAAATAAGTATTTTTTATAAAATTATATTTTAGTTAATAATTAAAATATAAGGTTATTTGTTTCCCTTTTATACGGCATTAGAAATTCAAGTTTTGTATTTTCTAAAAGTATTAAGTATGAAAGTATCAAGTATTCGAGTCGAAATAATAAATTAATAATCAGTATTTTAGGTATTTTTAAAACTACAATACTTAATATTTAAATTCTTAATACTGCGTAAATTTGATGTTTAAAATAGTCATTTTGACTTTATTCTACAATTTTTTAAAGAAATATAAAAACCAAACAAAAACGCTATCAAATTTCTCTGATAGCGTTTTTTTTATTTTTTAATATCTTAATTCTGTCTTATCATATCATGCATGATATTCAAAGATTCATATAATTGAATATCTTTTTTTACATTTTTCATAAAATCTTCGTTGCGACCAATGTGAGTAGAATCCGCATTGATGGTCGCAATATCTACTTTCAAGTTCTTGGATTGTACGTCAGCGATTGGCTTGTACATATCTTCATACTTCTTGTTTTCATCTTTCTTTTTCGCCACATATTCGCGATACTCTTTGATGCCAATCGGATATTTGGTGTCGTCTTTTTGCTTCTTTAATCTTTTAGCATTTTCCTCCAATAGCGTAAATGTTGCATCGCGTTTTACACGTGAGTCGCTCTTAGATTTCAAAGCCGCAATATCTTTTATAGCACCAGTTTTTCGGTAAGTTGCTGCTGCAACTTCGTTCCACTCCATTGGGTATTCGTTTTCTTTTTCGCCTATTTCGATATAGTTGTAAGCATCAGGCAAAATGATGTCGGGCGTGACACCACGCAATTGCGTAGAGCCACCATTGATACGATAAAATTTCTGAATCGTCAATTTTATCTGACCCAAAGGCTTCACATCGGCTGCACCTGTTACGGCTGCATCGAGGTTCACGAAACGTTGTACCGTACCTTTTCCATAAGTACCTTTACCGCCCACAATCACTGCGCGACCATAATCTTGCAACGCGGCAGCTAAAATTTCAGATGCCGAAGCACTACCTTGGTTCACCAATACGATAATTGGCTTGTCCCAAAGTACACCAGGTTCGGTATCTTCATATACATCTACTTTAGCGCCACGACCTTTTACTTGCACGATTGGGCCTTTGTCGATGAACAAACCTGACATATCCACTACATCGCGGAGCGAACCGCCGCCGTTGTAGCGCAAATCTAAGATGATGCCTTCGGCGCCTTCTTTTTTCAGTTTTTCGATTTCGGCTGCTACGTCCGTTGAGCAAAAACGCCCGTTTGGATTTTCAAAATCTGCATAGAAAGTTGGCAAATTGATGTAGCCTACTTTTTCGCCGTTCTTTTTGGTTTCGAGCATGAGGGATTTAGCAAAACCTTCGTCCACCAAAACTTCATCACGCGTGATAGCGATGACTTTTATCGTGCCATCTACTTTTTTTACCGTAAGGCGTACTTCTGTTCCTTTTTTACCTTTTATCATCGCAATAACGTCGTCCATGTCCATACCAGCTATATCCACAGGCTCGTTAATACTTTGTGCTACTTTCGTAATCACGTCTTTTGCTTCTAATTCTTTTTGGCGATAAGCTGGGCCGCCAGGGATAATATCCGAAACCTTGATGTAGTCGCCATCAGCTTGTAAACGCGCGCCGATGCCCTCGAAACGACCAGACATACGTTGGTCAAATTTCTCTTTATCCTTCGGTTCAAAATAATTGGTGTGCGGATCGTAAGTACTGGTGATGCAGTTCAGATAATCGCTGAGTTGATCCATGCGCTTCACTTTTGCAAGGCGTTTATACCAATCGTCGAAGGTTTTTAGCACATCTTTTCGGCTATCTTCTTCTATTTGCTCAAAAGTCTTTTTTGCTTTCGGTATCGCTTTTTCGTCTTTCGGCTTCGTTGCGTTCGCAACGTCTTTAGAGTTGTCTTTCTCTTGTTCTTCGAGTTTGGCCGTTATTTTGTTGAGTACTTCATACTTCAACATTTTGCGCCAATGTTCTTTTAGGTCAGCATCATTCTTTGAATAACCGCGTTTTTCGCCGTCTAGTTCTACGCTATCTTTTTTGTTGTAGTCGAAAGGTTTTGCCAAAAACTCTGTGTACCAGACTTGTGTTTTCTTTTGCGCCGCCGCCTCTAATTGTTGCGAAAGGTTAAAAAACTCATAACTTGCCGCGTTGGTTTCGTCATCGAGCAACATTTCAAATTTCTTTAATTGACTAACGTCTTCTTGCGTAAACCAACGACGTGCGCCATCGGTACGATCCATATACACTTTGTATATTTTTTTTGAAAACTCGTCATCAATCGTACGCGGACTCAAATGTATCTGATTTAGGCTACCGATGAGCGCCTGAATAATCACTTTTTCTTTGTCCGAAGGATCGCCATTGATTGCAGTCGGTTCAAGGTTTTCATTTTTGGGCAACACCGAAGCCACCACAAGGCCCACGGCTATCAGTACTACACCTGCTACTAAAATAAGTCTTTTCATCTTTTCGTCTTTATTATGATTATCAGAATCTAAATTATTATGATTAAAGTTTTCCATGTCGTTTTATAAGTTCAAAATTGGTTCTTTTTTATTAACAATCCAAAATTTTAACAATACATTAATGACAATTGTTTTGAAAGCCGTTTTTGGTGTTTATAAAACTACATTAAAAACGCCAATCGCACCTTGTATATTGCATATAATTGATTGTGCAAAGTTAGGCTCAAAAAAGCAACTGTCAATATATAACAAAGGCCGTTGGTATATATTCCAACGGCCTTTATCTATTTTTTAATATTTTGCGTCAATCTTCTTCATCGAAGTCTTCTTCGCCTTCGTTGGCGAGATAAGATTGCCAATCTTCTTCTGGTTCTTCTGCATCGCCAAAAAGATTAAGTTCTGAATCGTCGTCATCATCTTCCGTTTGGGCAACGATTCCGTACTTGTCTTTTGGTACAGGTTGTAGTTTAGTTTTATGTCCATCTGATGTAGCATCGCGACCATTGCCTGGTTTTTTTGCTTTTGGATCAAATTCTTTCATGACTAATGAATGGGTAATTTTTAATTTTGATAATAGAATGATTAGGAGTAGAAATGCGCTCAACCTTGAGAACCAAGCCCAAATTCTGTATCAAAAATATTGTCTTTCTACTTATTATGCAAACTTTTTTAGCTTTTATTTCACTTTTTTTAATATAAAATAAATTACATTTTGAAAAAGATGTTTCGCACAAACAATAATTGCTTGATAATCAATAATTTATTAAAAAATTAGACTTGAAAATACTTAATTCAAAATAGCAAAAAATAATTTGTATTAAAGCATAAATATAGTTTTCAATAACCAATGATGTACATATTTATCTTGATAACAAGACAAAAACAAGTGCCAATATAGCTGGAACAGACTGCACAAAAAAGATTTTTTTATCCGTTGAAATCGCTCCATACACACCTGCAATGATGACACACGACAAAAAGAAAATCGAAATATTCGATTTCCAGAGCGCATCTGTAATCATAAAAGTCCACAACAAGCCAGCCGACAAAAAGCCATAGTATAACCCTTGATTGGCCGCCAAGCCTTTGGTGGGCGTGAACAATGCCTCAGGCAACGCTTTTTTAAAAGTGCGTTTACCAGCAGTTTCCCAAGCAAACATTTCCATCCATAATATATATAGGTGTACGATGGCGACAAAGGCAATCATGAATTGTGCTAAAAATGACATATAGATTTGTTTTTTAATTGAAAAAATGATTTTACGATATTTGATTTGTAAAAGTATGAAAATTGTATTACAAATTTTAGAAACTGTAAATTTTGAACTTTTGGAATCTCAAAAGTAGGAAAACAAAAGTAATTTGATTTTAAAAATTCCCCCAAAAGTACGTTTGCCGACACTTTTG
>JAYUJV010000686.1:0-4386 GCA_043764975.1 Saprospirales bacterium | reverse complement strand
CAATAAGCAATTGACAATGAGCAATTTAGAAACTAAGAATTACATAAATGCCAGAAACTAAAACTTGCTAATTGCCTATTTTAAAACAACGTCAAAACTTGTTCTTTCTGAATCGCGCCTTCGAGTTCGAGTAGCCATTTTTTGCGCCACAAATCACCAGCATAACCAGTCATAGAACCATCACTACCGATGATGCGGTGACAAGGCACAATGATTGCAATTGCATTTTTTCCGTTGGCTGAAGCCACAGCACGTATCGCTTTTTCGTCGCCCAAGCTACGCGATTGCTTCAAGTAAGATGTGGTCGTGCCATACGGAATATCGTTCAGCGAAGTCCATACTTTTTGTTGAAATGGCGTACCACTTTGCGCCATCGGCAAATCAAAAACCTGCAAATGACCCGCAAAATACAAATCCAATTGTAACACCGTTTTTATCATGATTTCGTTCACATCAGCTTCGCACAGTTGTGCTTGTGTGCGAACACCATTACGCTCAGTTTGCACAAAATGCACCGAAAGCAAGGCTTCTTCATCAGTGCAAATCTCTAAAGCACCAATTGGCGATTGATATATATGGTAGTATTTTTCCATGAAACAAAGGTAACAATATTGTGTAAAACGAACATGAAAAAGAGTGTAAAAGTGTAAAAATCGATTTTTAAAAAGTAACTACTTAGTCAGTCATCGAAAAATGTGAGATTTATAATATTTTACTAAAACTCAGTACAATTTGCAATAAGCAATAAGCAAAATAGCCGAAAATCGTTGCCTTTTGCCAATTATATATTGCTTATTGAAACTAAAAATGCTACAAAATTTCAATTTTACTGCTTACTCGAATCATACTTAGCATTTACGGCTTTTCTTAAAACAATTCTTCTATCAGAAAAGTGTCTTTATTTCCTTATTTTTAATTATTTTTGCAAAAAAATACATTTAAACATGGAAATTATCATCAATTCACCTGATGATCTGGATAAAGTAGTGGTCGCTTTATTGGCTTTCGCCAATGGCCGCAAAAAGTTTTTACTTTCGGCCGATATGGGCAGCGGAAAAACAACTTTCGTGAATGTGTTTGCTCGCCATAAAGGTGTGCGCGAACAAACGGCAAGCCCCACGTTTTCGCTCGTAAACGAATATTCGTACCTCGAAAGCGGTGTGCCGCAACTGATTCGACACTTAGATTTGTATCGTTTGCGTTCCGAAACCGAAGCGCAAGACATTGGCATAATAGAGTATCTGGACGATGCACATTATACGTTCATCGAGTGGCCGCAAATCATAGAACCGCTGCTGAATGGCGACGAAATTATAATCCGAATAGAACAATTATCTGAATTGGGAAGGCGATTTAGTTTTGAGTAATTAACCTCCCTAATCTAGTCCCCATCCCAACCTTCCCCAAAGGAGAAGGAGTAAAGAAGGAGGGAACTTGCTAAGTAAGAGGCTTATATTGTCATAGACAATTAGATATTTTCGATCAATATTTAGAAGAAAAACCGAAAAATACATAAAAAACACAACGAACACAATATGCAATACGGCACAGATTTTCAAACACAAACCGAAACTTTACAGGTACTGCAACGCAATACACGTATGTTTATTGGTATTCCGAAAGAGACGACTTTACAGGAAAACCGAGTGGCGCTCGTGCCATCTTCGGTAGCTACGCTCGTTGGGCAAGGCCACCAAGTAATGATTGAAACTGGTGCTGGCGAAAAATCTAAATATAGCGACCTCGATTACTCTGAAGCAGGTGCAGACATTGCTTATGATCGCAATCAGGTCTATAAATGTGGTGTTTTACTCAAAGTTGCGCCGCCTACGCTCGAAGAAATTGAGTTGATGCACCCAAAACAAATCGTGATTTCGCCCTTGCAACTTTCTACGCTGAATGCCGATTATATCAATGCACTCCGTGATAAACGCGTGACGGCTATTGCCATGGAATACATGAAAGATAGCAACGGTAGTTTTCCGATTGTGCGGATTATGAGCGAGATTGCAGGTTTGAGCGCTATCTTGACGGCAGCCGAATTACTCACCAATCGTTATAGTGGCGAAGGGATTATTTTGGGCGGCATATCTGGTGTGCCACCAGCCAAAGTCGTAATATTGGGCGCAGGTGTGGTCGCTGAATTTGCGACACGTGCCGCCATCGGACTAGGCGCCGAAGTTCGGATTTTTGATAACAATATCTATAAATTGATGCGTTTGCAAAAGCAAATTGGTCGCCAATTATATACGTCGGCACTCAATACCGTTTACCTAGGGCAAGAGTTGCTTTCGGCAGATGTCGTGATTGGCGCGATTCATTCCAAAACTGGTCGCACGCCCATGGTTGTCAGCGATGATTTGGTGGCGAAGATGAAACCTGGCTCGGTCATAGTTGATGTGAGCATCGATCAAGGCGGTTGTTTTGCAACTTCCGAAGTTACGACGCACGACAAACCGACTTTCGTCAAACACGATGTGGTGCATTATTGCGTTCCGAACATCGCTTCATGCGCACCGCGCACCGCCTCGATGGCCATCAGTAATGTACTAACGCCAATTTTGCTCAATGCCGAATATACTGGCTCGGTAGAAGATTTGATCTATAATGACCTTGGCCTTCGCCATGGTGTCTATACCTACAAAGGTTGCTTAACGAACGAATATCTCGGTCGCCGTTTTCACGTAAAATCTACGAATATAGAGTTGTTGATGACGAGTATGTTGTAAGAATAGGCGTTTGTTATTAAAAAACTACATCTCCAAACCGACAACTCCAATTATTAAAAAAGCCATAAAATATTGAAAATCAATATTTTATGGCTTTTTTAATAGTAAATATAATTTACTTTTTCAAAACATAAGCATCTTTACCGAACCATCTTTTGATTTGGCTGATTTGCTTTGTTTTATCCGAATTGTCGGCAAAACTGAATGTTGCACCAACGAGCGTCATGTTATTTTTAGCGCGTTTGAAAGGCGTAAAACCTTTGTTCTTGATGCGTTTCGAGAGCTTTGAAATATTTGTATCGTCTATGAATCCACCGACTACAACGGTACATTTTTTTGTACCTTTCGTTGATTCTACGCTTGCGTTCGTTTCAGATTTGTGCGTAACTGGCGTTTTTGTTGTTTTACGATTCGCCTCATTTTCTGCTACACTTGGTGTTTCAACATTCGGTGTTTCTATTTTTTCAGCTTTGCTTGGCGTTGTTTTTTCTTCGATTGGTGCAGTCGTAGTTTCAGCAATTGATTTTGTATCTTCTGCTTTCGGTTTTACATTCACGCGCGTTTCTTCGGACACTGCAACTGGTTGAGCATCAGGCTTTTGTCGTGTTCTGCTACTCATCCAATACATACCTGCGGCGATGGTCAATGCACCTGCTATAATCATGGCTGGCACTGTTTCTTGACGCAAACCGATGCGCTCATACCAAGTCTGACGCATTGGCAATGGCTCGTCTATATGTAAAGCGTTATCGCTAACAGCTATTGCTTGATTTGGGTCGGCAGCTGGTGTTGGCTCAGTTGCTTTTACTGTAGGTTGCGTGATTTCTTTTGCAATTTCGGCAACTGATGGCGCAACTGGTATTGCTACCGATGGTTGCGGTTGCGCTATTGATTCGTTACTAGCACTTGCTTTTGCCGTTGGATAATAGTGCAATGGCGGCAAACCATAAGCTGCTGTATTGAAATTTGTTTTATCTGCTGTAAATATAATCTTATTCGTGATAGACGATTGCGAGAGTTTGCCAACTTCGGGCAACATCACGGTTTCGTTGTTGCGGAGTATATCGCGCACACTTTGCACAAAATTATCAATCACGATACGCGCTTCGGGTACCGTGATACCATGACGCTGACGGATGTAATTAATCAGATAACCATCATTGATGACAAGGTGTTCGTTGAAGCTCACGATTTTGCTCGGCGGGTACATCATACCCGAAGCATGATCGATGGTAGCGCCAACTGGCGTAGCAATGAAACCGCCAAAACCTGGCACGATTACCGCATTGTGGCGATAGAGCAAAATACTTAAATAGGCAGAAACATCAATTCCCATTGTGCAATGATTTAGTAAGTAACGAGTAGGTAATAACTTTAAAATAATCGCGATAACGCAAAATTATTATTTACACATTAAATATAAGTTATCTTTAAAAATTATGTCAAAAGTACATATAATACATTGTTTTTCAAAGATATACTCAAAATATTTATTAAAAATCATTTATTAAAAATAAAATGCAACCTTTTTTTATTTCGTTATGTCTTAATATTGAGTTTAAATTTAGGTTTTTGATTCGAAGCAAAACCAAAATCTAAACAAATTAAATAGCTATTTAGTCAAATGTACGTTTTGGGTTCAGCAACTGGTCTTGAA
>JAYUJV010000685.1:0-4391 GCA_043764975.1 Saprospirales bacterium | reverse complement strand
CGAGGCCAAAACTGTTTTTGATGTATTGTTTACCTTTTTTCATACACGTCGGTTTGCCGTCGGTAATCATAAAAATTTGCTTGTTTGGATTGCGGCGTTTGCGCAACAAATCCATCGCCAATTCTAAGCCAGCAATCGTGTTGGTGTGGTATGGGCCAACTTCGAGGTAAGGCAAATCTTTGATTTGGATTTCCCAAGCGTCATTGCCAAAAACCAAAATATCGAGCGTATCTTTCGGATATCGCGTCGTAATGAGTTCGCTCAACGCCATGGCCACTTTTTTGGCTGGCGTGATACGATCTTCGCCATACAATATCATGGAGTGCGAAATATCAATCATCAAAACGGTACTCATTTGCGACTGTTGGAATGTTTCGTACATCTCCAAATCGTCGTTCGTGAGTTTAAACTCTTCGATACCGTTGTTGATATAACTATTTCGTAATGAGTTAGTTATCGCAATATTGTCGAGCGAATCGCCGAACTCATAAGGTTTTACGTCTGCTGTTTTTTCATCGCCACGCCCAGTTGCTTTAGTATTGTGTTTGCCTGGTTTTGACTTTTTCAGTTCTCCAAAAATATCTTCTAAGGCTTTCTGACGCAAGGCAATTTCCATTTTTGCGGCAGGTCTGAAACCACCATTACCTTCGGTATCATCAGGTTTTATCAAACCTTTATCGATTAGATCTTGAATAAAATCGCCTAAACCGTATTCTGGCGTCGTGAGTTTATATTGCTTATCGAGTTGGGTTAGCCAGCTCAATGCTTCGGTCACTTTGCCAGAAGACATCAATAGCAATTCCTTGAATATCTTCAATAATTTATCATAAGTGCTACCTTCACCGCCGTCGGGTACGTAGCTCGAAAATCTATATCCTATCATGCAATTACACAACATTTTCTCAATTCCTCATAATCGGGACGATCAGAAGGAACTTGGTGAACAAAACTAGCTTTTATTTCATTTTCAAATAACAAGAAAACACCAGGCATCTGAAAACCGTCGCCCAATGGGCCGCCCATGCCGTGACCTTCGATCACTGTGGCTTGAAAACCACGTATAAAACTCGAAAAACCAAGCAATTGCTTCGGACTCGCCTTCGTTAAGCCAAAAGCAGCATAATATTTACAACTCGGATCGCTGATATGAATTGGATTCTCGATGTTATATTTATCAAAAAAAGGTACAGCAAAATGATTTTCAGTCATGTGAACAAATACAATTTTTGTACCATCAGCTTCATATTTTTCCTTTTTCTTACTCAATTCGTTTAGCGATTCGCGACAAAAAGAACAGCCAAAATGTCTTAAAAAAACAAGCATAATAGGTTGTTCCATGCTCATTTGGCTCAAAGATTGACCAGTATTGGTCAGCATATCTTCTAATATTTCTGGTTCAAAATTCATTGTATTCATTATTTTTAGTTTCTATTTTATCAAAATAAATAAATCTTACCGTTTTAAATAAAATAAGATACAAGTATAAATGATTTTAAGCTATTTTGTTCATTAAAAATGTTTTTATTTAATAATTATTTTTTATTTTTTTTATTAACCAAAATGATTTTTTATTTTAAAATAAAGTAAGTTCGATATTTCAGTAAGTTAAAAAAGAAAAATCAACAATAAAATAGTACTTTTGCAAAAAAAATAGACATGGAAGATTTGGTTAAAATAGGTTATGTGGCAAAGCCTCACGCGCTCAAAGGCGAGTTAAAAGTTTCGATAGAAGAGGCTTATGAAGAACTTTTTTTTGACCTCGATGTCGTAATTTTGAACATAAAAGGTCAGCAAATTCCATTTTTTGTAGAAAGTATTCGTGGCGGAAATGAACTCATTGTAAAGTTTGAAGACGTAGATAATAAGGAAAAAGCGCTCGAAATATCGAGTAAAGAAATCTTTATTCGCCAAAGCGATTTACCCGAAGATTTTGAATATATTTCGGAAGGCGAACTCGATTATGCCTACCTCGAAGGCTACGAATTGTTTGATAAAACGCTTGGTTTTATTGCCAAAATAGAAGAAGTGTTGGATATGCCGCAACAAGAAATGGCCTTGATTGTCTATAAAAATAAAGACGTTTTGATTCCGCTCAACGATGATTATATCATCGCGGAAGACGAAGAACGAAAGACAATTATGTTGGATATTCCAGATGGGTTGTTGGATTTGTAATCGGCCCACCCCAGCCCTCCCAAAGGGAGGGAGCGCCAACATAGTGGCAAATTAGGATTGAAATATTGAGTTTTTTAATTTGAGTTAAATAAAAAAAAACATTTATAAATAATTGATTATCAGTATATTATTTTAATAATCTTATGAAAAAAATATTAGCCTTAACCATTGCTGTTTTTTGTACAGTAACTCTTTTTGCTCAAAAAACAGTCATTCGTGGTAACGTGTATGATTCAAAAACTGGCGAGCCAGTTTCGTTTGCAACCGTTTATTTGAAAAATACAAAAATCGGTACAAACTCTGATATTGATGGATTTTTTAATTTTGCAAATGTAAAACCTGGCACTTATATAATTGTGACCAAATTTGTGGGTTACGATAGTATTGCGACCGAAGTAAAAGTTGCTACTGGCGAGATTGCTTACAAGCGAATCACGATTGCAGAATCGACTTTGGACATCGGAACAGTGGAAGTTTCGGCACAAAGACAAGTGGCGCGTACGGAAGTGCAAGTATCGAAATTGACGGTGACACAGCGTCAAATAAAATCGTTGCCAGCAACTGGTGGTGATCCAGATATTGCGCAATATTTGCCAGTTTTGCCTGGTGTCATCTTTACTGGCGATCAAGGTGGGCAGATGTATATACGTGGTGGCTCGCCCGTACAAAATAAAATTTTGTTGGACGGTATGACCATTTATAATCCTTTTCACTCTATCGGATTTTATTCGGTTTTCGAGACCGAAGCGATTCGCTCGGTAGATGTTTATACTGGTGGTTTCAATGCCGAAAATGGTGGGCGTGTATCGGCTATCGTCGATATAAAAACCAAAGATGGTAACAAAAAAGAATTTAGTGGTTTGGTTGCGGCAAGTCCATTTCAATCAAAAGTGTTGATAGAAGGTCCACTCTTAAAGTTGAAAGAAGAAGGCGGAAGTGCCGTTTCATTTTTGCTAACTGCCAAAAAATCTTATTTGAATCAAACTTCAAAAACATTGTATAAATATGCAGCGCCTGCTGGCTCAGGTTTGCCTTTTAGCTTTCAGGATTTGTACGGAAAAGTTTCGTTTTTGGCTGGCAATGGTTCAAAATTAAATGTGTTCGGTTTCAATTTTACAGATGGTGTAGATTACAAAGATATTGCTAGTATAGGTTGGAAATCTAGCGGTGGCGGTGCGAATTTTACTTTGATTCCAGCGCAATCTAATATGATTTTGGGCGGTCGAGTTACGGCATCTTCTTATTTGGCAACCATCAACGAAGCTGATAATAAGCCACGTACAAGTGGTATCAATGGCTTCAATGCAGCCTTTGATGGTACGTATTTTGGCGACAACAATGAAGTAAAATTTGGTGCTGAAATCAGCGGTTTTGCTACGAATTTTAAGTATGTAAACTTTGTAGGTAACACTTTTGAACAAAATGACAACAATACAGAATTGGGTGCATTTGTAAAATACCGTCAAAAGTTTGGTAATTTAGTGATTGAGCCGAGTTTGCGTTTGCAATACTATGCATCAGTACCTAAATTTAGTCCAGAACCACGTTTAGGTATCAAGTATAATATAACCGACTGGATGCGTATGAAATTCGCTGGTGGATTGTATTCTCAAAACTTGATTTCGACTGTAAATGAGCGCGATATTGTGAATCTTTTTGTAGGCTTTTTATCAAGTCCAGATGCGACTTTGTATAAACCTGGCACAAAGGAAGAATCGAAAAATCCATTGCAGACTTCATGGCACGCGATTGGTGGTTTAGAGTTTGATTTGAATAAAAATGTTACGCTAAACGTAGAGCCGTATTACAAAAATTTTACTCAATTAATCAACATCAATCGTAATAAAGTGAAGGCGTCAGATTCTGATTATGCTGCCGAAACTGGTAAGGCTTATGGTATAGACTTATCCACAAAATACGATAAAAATGGCTTGTATATTTGGTTCACGTACTCATTGGGTTATGTAAATCGTTATGATGGACAGCAAACTTACCCAACAGTTTTCGATCGCCGACACAATATAAATTTCGTTTCGACTTATAATTTTGGTAAAACAAAGCTTTGGGAAGCTGGTCTTCGTTGGAATATGGGTTCTGGATTTCCGTTCACAAAAACACAAGGTTTTTACAACTACAATCCTTTCCAAGATGGTGTGAGTACAGATATTTTGACCGCTAATCCGAAAGATTATGGTATCGTATATTCTGAAAAACGG
>JAYUJV010000684.1:0-4397 GCA_043764975.1 Saprospirales bacterium | reverse complement strand
GCATATTTTCGTCTATCAGGGCAATCGGGCCGTGCTTCATTTCTGCCGCTGGATAACCTTCGGCGTGTATGTACGATATTTCTTTTAGCTTCAAAGCGCCTTCGAGTGCCACTGGAAAGTTCAGACCACGACCCAAATATAAGGCATTCGGTGCGTCTTTGATTTCGGCAGCGATATATCGTGCTTGTGCATCTACGGTTTTGAGGATATGCTCTACCTTGGCAGGAATATTCTCAAACTCTAACATCAATTGGCGATAGTAAGATTTTGAAATCGTGCCACGTTTATGCGCCAAACTCAAGGCCATCATGGTCAATAAAGTAACTTGACCCGTGAAGGCTTTGGTAGAAGCCACACCAATCTCTGGGCCAGCATGAATATATGAACCAGCATCCGTCAAGCGTGCAATAGACGAACCGACCACGTTCACAACACCATATATAAGTGCACCGCGCTGCTTTGCCAATTCGAGTGCTGCCAACGTATCCGCTGTTTCGCCTGATTGCGAAAGGGCAATCACGATGTCATTTTCATTGATGATTGGGTTGCGGTAACGAAACTCAGAAGCATATTCTACCTCGACTGACATACGCGCCAATTCCTCGAACAAGTATTCGCCAACCAAACCGGCGTGCCAGCTTGTGCCACAAGCCACCATAATGATACGTTGTGCTTGCGTGATGCGTTGAGAGTATTCTTCGATACCGCCCAAGCGAATCCAACCCTCTTCGGCATTCATACGGCCGCGCATACAGTCTGCAATACGCGTTGGTTGTTCAAATATTTCTTTGAGCATGAAATGGTCGTAGCCGCCTTTTTCGAGGGCTTCTATCTCCAAATCAATGTGTTGTATGAATGGCTCTGTGGTTACGTTGTGTATATTTTTGATTTGTAAATCACCGTTACGCGTCACAGTCACGACTTCTTCATCGTTTACGTAGATTACTTTTTTGGTATGCTCTACGATTGGTGTCGCATCAGAGGCTAAGAAAAATTCATTTTTGCCAACACCAACCACCAAAGGGCTACCTTTTCGTGCTGCTACTAATTTATTAGGTTCTTCTTTGTCTATCACTACAATTGCATACGCACCGACAACTCTGTTGAGTGCAATACGAACCGCTTCTTCAATTGGCAAATTACCACCTTCTTTCTGGATTTCTTCTATGAGATGTACGAGTACTTCTGTATCGGTTTGGCTCACAAATACGTGACCCAATTTTTCGAGTGCTACTTTTATTTGCGCATAATTTTCGATGATACCATTGTGTACTATTGTCAAACGACCATTGCTCGATGGGTGTGGGTGTGCATTGACGTTGTCTGGCTTACCATGTGTTGCCCAACGTGTGTGCCCGATGCCCAAAGTACCAGTTGTGTCTAAATTTTCTGCAAAATCAAGTAGCTCTTGTACTTTTCCTTTGCGTTTATATATATTTACTGCTCCGTTATGCAGGGCTACACCCGCGCTGTCGTATCCACGATACTCTAAACGTTGTAAGCCTTTTATAAGGATTGGATAAGCTTGTTTTGTGCCAATATATGCTACGATTCCACACATGATTATTGTTTGTTTTTTAAGCTAAAGTTGGAGAACTTTTAAGCAATTGATAGTATTAAAAATATATTTAGAGTATGTTTGGAAATTAAATTTTGAATATTTACAAATTTTAAAATAAAACACTATTTTTGAGTAAAATTTACTATGTTTTGAAAACATAGTAAATTTAGTTAGAAACGAGCTTTTTAGTCAAACAGGCTAATTGGCAAAATAAAAGATATAAACTATCAAATTATAGTTCAATTGGATTTTGAATTTACTATAAATTGATTATTATTTTCATAAAATACTGATTATCAAATATTTATAAAATTAGGAAATTTTAAAAAATAGGACTATAAATTTCCAAACATACTCTTAAAGTAATAAATAAATATATATTTTATTTCAAATCAGAATAGACAATCTTGATTTTGGGCGCGTACTGAGGATGCTTTAAGCCATAAAACACAACTTGACCAGCTGCTTCTGACTTGAGATCCAGCGCTAGAAAAAATTCAGTGAACTTACTATATGGCGCTTTCACTGCTTTTTGAACCAGGTTCGATATATTGAATTTATACTTTATGATTTCGTTTCCGTTAGCATCTTTGCTCACGATTGGTTGTCCACCGAAAGCCTTAAAACTCTGTGTGCCACCATATCGAACATCGAGTATATAATCTTCAATGCCATTGTTCGTAGAATCTATAACGATTTGAACGGGCAAATGTGTCTTGAAGGGTTCACTTATTTGATCTTTAGCTACCGTAAATTCGATTTCTGCTTTGCTGATTATTTTATCTTTATATGCCGTTAAGTCAGGTAATTTTACTTTTATATTAGGTCCAATTGGAGCTGTAAGCATCAAGTAATCGTCAGCTGCTTTGGCGTTATTGACTAAGTTTTTAACTTTTGCAGATGGCGTATATTTAAAATTATTGGCTTTCACACAAGGGCTTTGAGTTGAAGAAAACGCATAAAAATTCATGACGTTAATAGTCGTATCGTTGTTATACTTTTTGTAACGCACTTCAATACGAGTACGTTCATTGTCACCCAAAACAGATAATTGAGCGCCCAAATCCATGGACATCATACAAGTATTGCCAGCTGCAGGTTTTATGACTACGCCTCTAAATGCTTCCTGAAACAAAGAATTGGTCTTAAATACAGTATCTTTATAACTCAAAAGCTCACGACCAAATGTCGTGTCCATGACTATTTTTATGGGTTGTGGCAAATCTACATTATACGCATTAGGCCATATTTTGCTGGTACCAATAAATGTAGTACCTGTACCCAAAAGGTTTGCATATTTAATATTACTATTTGAATAATAATTTTTGGTACTCACGAGTTGATCCGACATACGATAGACTTCTACGCCTTGGTCTTTATATATGTCACCTGGTATCTTTGTTTTCAAAACACCAAAACGAACATACATATTTACGTCCACGATTTTAATACTTTTAAAATCATTGACACTCGTTTTTGGTAAAAACTGCATATTGATGTCCGCAGTTATTGTTCCGTAATCTGGATTGTCGATTTTGCCTAATAAATATTGTGTCGCTTGTCCAGCAAGGTCGAAAGTACGAACCGAATCTTCCGAAACCGTCAATGCAGGTAATAATAAAGAATCCACCTTTAATCGGCTAATGTCTTGATCAAAAATATCACCTCCAACGTCAGATGTTTTGGTACAAGATGGAAAAAATGCGATACCTAAACCCATAAAAAGGGCTATAAAACTTACTTTGAGATAGCTCGTAGCTTTGTGTTGCTTAGTTGTCATAATTTTTTTTTAGTGTTTAACACTAATATAGAGTCTGCTGCGTCAAAAAACGTTGTCCGAACGGGCATTAAGAAAATTAAAGAAATTAAAATAATGAAGTAAATTAAAATAATAACCTGATAATCAGTTGCTTATTTTAAGAATGAATACCTTTTTTATTTTAATTTCTTTAAAAAATAAAAAAACTATACTTCTGGCTCTGCCAACAATGACTTATAAAAATCCACATAAGCAGACAAATAAGTATCTTCGGCTTGGAAATCAAGTACAGGCATATTTTCTGGAATCATGGCTAAAACGGTTTCACTAATCGTTTCGCTACCTTTGATGACGGCATCAGAATATGCCATTGCGCCGCGATGCTCCGTGAACGTGCCGTTGTCTGTATAGGCAGCCAACAAGGTTTGATCCATGTTGTTGATACCAGCTTTGGCTTCAAAATTTTCGGGAACAGCGCCCAATGCGCTATTGTCGTAAAGTGAATAAACGACTTTAGAGTTTTTGAATATTGGCTCGTTTTGGTATGTAGTTTTCACGAACACAGGCACTAAACTGGCCATCCAACCATGTACGTGAATGATGTCAGGCGCCCAACCAAATTTTTTCACAATTTCGAGTGCGCTTTTCGAGAAAAACACCATGCGCTCATGGTTGTCGTCAAAAGGTTTGCCTTCGTCATCTTCAAAAACAGATTTACGCTTGAAATAATCTTCATTGTCCAAAAAGTAAACTTGCAAACGTGAATTTGGCATAGACGCAACCTTAATGATCAATGGATAATCGTCGTCGTCGATGATGATATTCATACCAGATAAACGCACCACCTCATGCAATCTGTGACGACGCTCGTTGATAGTACCATAGCGTGGCATCAGGATTCGCAATTCAAATCCCCCTTTATCTTGGGCGTATTGAGGTAATTTACTAACTAATGTCGCAATCTCAGACAGGCCCGTATAGGGATCCATCTCTTGCGTCACGATAAGAAGTTTCTTTTTTGACATTTTGGTAGAACCACGTTTGAAGTATCAAAGGACGAGTTGTTGTGACAGGTAA
>JAYUJV010000683.1:0-4398 GCA_043764975.1 Saprospirales bacterium | reverse complement strand
TTTAATTACAATATGTCTTCTTTTTTTTCAAAATTTAATGATTTAAATGTCCTCATTATCGGCGATGTAATGATTGACCGATATATAAATGGCCATGTATCGCGCATATCGCCCGAAGCACCTGTGCCTGTACTCGAATGGCGCGATACGGACAATAGACTTGGTGGTGCGGCAAACGTGGCGCTCAATATAAAATCACTTGGTGCAAACCCAATATTATTTGGCGTAATTGGCGATAATGAAGATGGAGAAATATTCAAGAATCTATTGGATAATGCAAATATCGACAATCAATATATTGTAACAGAAGAAAATAGACCAACAACCGTAAAAACCAGAATGATGGCTTCGGGACAACAATTGTTGCGATTAGATCAAGAAACCACCGTCGATATTAATGAAAATACAAGTAACCTAATTTTAAACAAAATTAGACAATACCTTGATAATCAGCGTATTGATGTTTTGATTTTTCAAGATTACAATAAAGGTTTATTGACCGAAGAGTTGATAAAAACTGTGATACGGATTTCGCATAAATACAATATTCCGACTTGCGTGGATCCAAAAAAGAAGAACTTTGGGGCTTATAAAGAAGTAACTTTATTCAAACCAAATCTAAAAGAAATACGTGAAGCGATGAATCAAACTGTGAACGTAACCAAAGAAAATTTGGAAAAAGCGGCAGATTTCATTCATTCAAAATTGAACAATAAAATTGTTTTCATAACTCTTTCTGAAAATGGTGTATTTGTGGAGCAAAACGAAAAAGGCGACATCTACCCTACTCAACCGCGTACGATTGCAGACGTTTGCGGTGCAGGTGATTCGGTTATTTCGGTCATTGCATTGGCTTTAGCTTTGAAATTACCGAATGAAAAATTAGCACTACTGGCAAATTTAGCTGGTGGATTGGTTTGCGAAGAAGTCGGCGTTGTGCCAATAAATAAGGAAAAATTAGAAAAAGAATACGAAATTTGGTCTAAATAAATAATATAGATTTTTTTAATTTTTTGTCAAAATACAAAGTATTGTAAGTTTTTTGCATTAGCACAAAAGTATTAAGTATTGGAGTATTAAGTATTCAAGTTGCGATAAAAAACTAGTAGTTAGCTTATTATATATTATAAAAATTCCAATATTCATTACTTATATATTCAATACCATACAATAATTAAATAGGAAATAGGCACATTGAAGTTACTCCACAAAAAATTAAAAGAACCAAAACGGATAGACATAAAAAAAGCGTTGCTCGCGCAACGCTTTTTTTATGTCTATACAAAATCAGAATCTTTCCAATTTTGCTTCGGTCGAGATTCTTTCCGCAAATGTGAATCCAAATCTAACTCATTTGGCTTTGGTGATTTTGGTTCAATATATTTATCTTGATTCATTTCTCTTTTTGTCGTCTGACCACGATCATCATTAAAAATGGTATCAATAGCACCATATTTTATGAGTTGTGAGACTATGGAAATTACATAACCAAGTACAACAAATTTGCCCCATTGCCAAAATCCAATACCAATAATGATTTGCAAGGTAATTAATATCGCCATTGTTTTGGCAAAGCTAAAAAGGGTTTTACGAAGTTTTGCCTGTCTTCTCTGCATTTCAAAATTTGCTGACATAGTTATCATTTTGTGATGTTTAATTTACTGAATATCAATGTTTGGTGCATGATATTTATTACTGTAAAGTTAAAAATAAAGTTTAAAGTCGATATAATTAAGACAAAAAAGTAACATAAATAATTCCCCAAAAAATATCCTCCTAGACGAACGCATCGTTTAGGAGGATAAAATCACTTAATTATTCGATAAACGAATGTGTTTATAATGCCAAAATTTCGGCCATTCGCACCAAATCACTGTCCAAAGGTTTTTCTTTATTTATCGCATCTTCAAAAGTCGTATATTTTATTTTATTGTCCACGATTCCGACCATTACATTTGATTTGCCATCTAAAAGTGCTTCCACGGCAGCAAAACCTAATCGACTTGCCAAAAATCTATCCGCACAACTCGGCGAACCGCCACGTTGTAAATGACCGATAATTGTTACTTTTATATCAAATTTATCGCCGACCGCTGCTTTTACTTTTTCAGAAACTTCCATAGCTCCACCATCAATATTTCCTTCGGCAACCACTACTAAATTAAACAATTTATTTCGTCTTGAACTTTTTTTGAGGATTTTTACCAAATCATCTACTCCATTCGTTGGATTTTCGGGTATCAAAATATTACCAGCACCAACGCCAATACCACTGTGCATAGCAATATATCCACTGTGTCGGCCCATCACTTCCACAAAAAACAAGCGATTATGCGAATCCGCAGTATCACGAATTTTATCCATGGCGCTGATTGCTGTGTTGATAGCCGTATCGAATCCGATTGTAAAATCAGTGCCATACAAATCGTTGTCAATCGTGCCAGGCAAACCAATAAATGGAATATTATACTCTTGCGAAAAAATCATTGCACCAGTAAAAGTTCCATTGCCACCGATACCAATACAAGCGTCAATTCCGTTTGCGACAAGCACATTATATGCTTTTTTACGGCCTTCGGGTGTCATAAATTCCATGCTCCGAGCAGTTTTCAGCATAGTGCCGCCGCGATGTAAGATATTACCGACGTCTTTGGTTTCCAATCGAGCAATCTCTCCATTGATCATGCCATCGTAGCCATGCAAAATACCAAAAACTTCTAATTTATGAAAAATAGCAGTTCTGACCACCGCACGTACGGCAGCATTCATACCTGGCGCATCGCCTCCAGATGTAAAAACAGCTATTTTTTTTATTTTTAAAGACATAAATTTTTAATTATAAATCAAAAAACAAGGAACTATTAAAATTTTGTGGAGTTACTTCAAAATGCTTGTTTTAATGACAATTTTTCTATTAGTATTAAGTATGAAAGTATTAAGTATTACAGTTTTTACAATATCTAAAAATCTGATTCTAAGTTATTTATTACGATTTGAATACTCAAATACTTAATACTTTTTGACTCATAAAAAAATTACTATTCTGTGTATTTTCACAAAAAATTTAAAAGAACCAAAACAATTTTATCTAAGAAAAAACTGCTTTTGAATGATATTTCACCAAACTATCTATTGGTTTTTTGATAACAATTCCTAAATGCAAACCTCTATCTGTCAAGGTTTTATCTAATACTTCTTGAAAATAATGCGCAATAGAACCTACAAAATGCACAGGATATTTTTCACAACCTTCATATTTCAAAACGTGTCGATCCACCAATTCTCCAAACGCATCGCCGACCAATTTTTGAATAAAAGGATGCGTTTTCCAAGAAGCTAAAAAACGAGTGAAAGAGGCCAAATAAACGTTGGCTGCACCATCGTAAATCTTGTTTTTGATGGCGGTTTTTCCTTCTGGAAATTTTGCTTCAAAATCTGCAACTATTTCGGCAGGTAATTCTCTATAAAAGTAAGCCTGTATTAATTTTTTGCCCAAATGCGCGCCGCTACCTTCATCCCCAGCTAAAAAACCTAAATTTGAAACATTGTCAATGATATTTTTACCATCATACAAACAAGTATTTGAACCAGTGCCGATGATACAAGCTATTCCAGGTTCATCAATACAAGTTGCACGAGCAGAAGCCAATAAATCGTGTTCAACCACAACTATTGCATTCGGCATCACAGCACGAAGTCCTTCAGCTACGATTTCGGCACGTTGTGCATCGTGAATGCCAGTTCCGTAATAATCAACGTGTGTTATTTCATTTACTGGTACTTGATTCACAAAATCTTTACGAAGTTCGTCCGCTATAAATTCTGCATCATGATAAAAAGGATTGAAGCCCATTGTGGACACTATATATTGTGTTCCATCTTCTTTCACAACCATCCAGTCAGCTTTCGTAGAGCCGCTATCTGCTATTATTATCATCTAAAATGTATGTTTTTTGATTTTAAAAAAAGCAAAGATAGTGTATTTTATACAATATCTATTATTTTCAATTTATGATTTTTATTAAAATTAAGTAATACGTTTAATCTTGTTTTTGAAAACAAAATAAAAAAACGAATATTATTTATAAAAAACTATAAACCTCTACTATTTATCCAATTTATATATTTGGCAACATTGACATTATGCTGCGCAAATGTTTCGGCAAATGCGTGTGTACCAGAATTGTCAGGTTTGGCACAAAAGAAAATATAATTGTGCTTTTCGTGGTTCAACACCGCATCAATACTACTTGGTGAAGCGATACTGATTGGCCCAGGAGGCAAGCCAGTATGTAAATAAGTGTTGTATGGCGAATCGAACAATAAGTGTGCATTCGTGACACGTTTTGTAGCAAAATCTTTGGTCGCAAACACACAAGTTGGATCGGCTTGCAACTT
>JAYUJV010000682.1:0-1646 GCA_043764975.1 Saprospirales bacterium | reverse complement strand
AATCAAAAACGCTGTCAAGTTTTGTACTTGACAGCGTTTTATGTTTTGCAACATTGAGCCGAATCCATCAGATTCGCTACATTTGCGTAGAGGTATTAAGCTGCTTTTACTACTGCTTTTTTGTTGTCAGCCTTTGGACGTAAATTGCCGTAAGAGCCATTTACTAACTTACCTCTCTTTGATCTTTTATCGCCTTTACCCATGGTATCAGAAAAAATTTAGAGTGTTATTAAAATAATGGCTGCAAAGATACAGTTTTTTTATATTAGTATTCAATAGTACACCTACGAATATTGCAATTTTATATCTTTGCGGCGTTATTATTGATATTTATGTTATCGATAAGCGTTTTTACAAGTAAAATATTTTTATTTTTTATTTTTTAATGAAAAAATTAACTAATCAAATCATAAAACTGCAACCATGCAAAAAGATTTTTTAAGAAAATTAGGCCTCAAAACGGCTAACGCAGGCACGAGTACAGGCCTGGAAAGTACGCGCTCACGCAAGTCTATCAAATCGTACTCACCAGTTGATGGCGAGTATATTGGCAGCGTGACCGTAACGAGTGCCGCTGAGTACGAACACGTGATGCAAACAGCCAACGCCGCTTTGCAAATTTGGGTAACAATACCTGCACCCAAACGTGGCGAAATCGTGCGTCAATATGGCAACGAATTGCGCAAGCACAAAGACTCATTGGGTCGTTTGGTGTCTTACGAAATGGGCAAAAGCCTACAAGAAGGTTTTGGCGAAGTGCAAGAGATGATTGACATTTGCGATTTTGCAGTTGGTCTTTCGCGCCAGCTATACGGCCTCACGATGCACTCTGAGCGTCCACAACACCGTATGTATGAGCAGTGGCATCCACTCGGAATCGTGGGCGTGATTTCGGCCTTCAATTTTCCAGTAGCCGTTTGGTCTTGGAATGCGATGTTGGCCTTGGTTTGCGGCGATGTATGCGTCTGGAAACCTTCCGAAAAAACACCGCTTTGCGCCATCGCTTGTCAAAATATTTTACATAAAGTATTGAAAAGCAACGATTTACCCGAAGGCATCAGTTGTATCATCAACGGAGATTACAAAGTTGGCGAAATGATGACCAAAGATACTCGAATCCCGTTGGTGTCTGCCACAGGTAGCACACGTATGGGTAAGATTGTATCTGCAACGGTTGCAGGTCGACTTGGTCGCACTATTTTGGAGCTTGGTGGCAACAATGCCATCATCGTAACGCCAAGTGCTGACTTAAAAATAGTCTTGACTGGTGCTGTGTTTGGTGCAGTCGGTACTGCTGGTCAGCGTTGCACAACGACGCGTCGTTTGATTATCCACGAATCGATTTTTGAAGTCGTAAAACAAAATATGGCGAAGGCCTACAAGCAATTACACATCGGCGATCCATTGGATGAAAACAATCACGTAGGTCCACTCATCGATAAAGATGCGGTGGCAGCTTATCTGTATGCCATCGATCAAGTAGGCAAACAAGGCGGAAAAGTTATCGTAGATGGCGGTGTGTTGGAAGGTGCAGGTTACGAAAGCGGTTGCTACGTAAAACCTTGCATTGCGGAAGTAGAAAATACTTTCCAAATCGTGCAACACGAAACCTTTGCGCCAATCCTTTATATCATGAAATACAAAAC
>JAYUJV010000681.1:0-4416 GCA_043764975.1 Saprospirales bacterium | reverse complement strand
TTGGCTATGCGCCAAATTAACCATCATAAATGGCATCAAGAATACGAGTAATACATTTTTCATGTTTTTCAGATTTTAAATTTTAAAAATAAATTCATTTCATTAATAAATCAAAGATACTTTATTATGCTATGTAAATAGTACGAAATATGGCTATTTAATATAAGATTAATACTTTATTTCTTATTTTAAGATATTATTAAATATAAATTAAGAAGGTCTTAAAGTAGTATTAATGTATAATTAAGAGATGACGTAAAAATTAGGTATCGCTAAACGCTCAAAATTTGACTCTGCGTTGGTAATCCCCTCGGTTTTTTCTCCCCTTTGGGAGGTTTGGGGTGGGTCTGATTTAGGGAGGTCGCTAATACGAAAAAACAAAAAAAGCCTTGTGTTCGCACGAACACAAGGCTTTCAAAATATTAGACAAAAATCATTATCCTCTCACGAGTGTACCGATGTTTTCTCCTTGTACGATACGCATCAAATTTTCTGGATTGTTGATGTCAAAAACGATGATTGGCAAGTCGTTTTCTTGGCAAAGCGTAAATGCCGTCATGTCCATCACATTGAGGCCAAGACTGATGACTTTACTGAATGTTACTTCATCATATTTGGTAGCGGTTGGGTCTTTTTCAGGGTCAGCGGTGTAAACACCATCTACGCGCGTCCCTTTCAAGATCACATCGGCCTTGATTTCGTTGGCGCGGAGTGCCGCCGCAGAATCCGTCGTAAAATACGGACTACCAGTACCAGCCACAAAAATCACGACACGACCTTTTTCAAGGTGGCGCATCGCTCTACGGCGAATGTATGGCTCTGCAATTTGGTTCATCTCCAAGGCGGAAATCAATCGCGTGTGAACGTCCATACCTTCCAAGCAACTTTGTAAGGCCATACCATTGATGACGGTTGCCATCATACCCATATAATCGCCTTGCACGCGCTCAATACCTGATTTTTCGGCCGAAAGGCCTCTAAATATATTGCCGCCGCCAATGACTACCGCAACTTGCACACCTGTATCTATCAACTCTTTTATCTGGCGACCATAATGTTGCAGCATAGATGCCTCAATACCAAATCGCTGATCTCCCATCAACGATTCGCCACTCAATTTTAGCAGTACTCTTTTATATTTAATATTCATAGTATGTTATTTTGAAATTACGTAAGGGCTTAGATATTTTTTAAAAGATTGGAAAGCGTACAATCTTTTTTCATTATCAGTTCAAATAAGCAATAGACAATAAGCAATTTTGCATATTGTTTATTGCTTATTGAAACTGATAATTGCTTAAAATACTGAAAATGAAACTACAATTGTATCTTACCAAGCAGTCACTAAATTACAATGAAAACTTGCTCAAACTCACAAATTGCTTTACACGTTCAGTGATGTCTTTTTTAGTCAAACCTTTTAGATTTTCGGTACTAAATTTTTGGACGCAAAACGAAGCCAATGCTGAACCATGTATAATGGCGCGCTTCATATTCTTGAAGCTAATGTCATCTGTTTTAGCCAAATAACCGATAAAACCACCTGCGAATGTATCGCCTGCACCAGTCGGGTCAAAAACTTCGTCCAACGGAAGACCAGGTGCTGAAAACACTTTTCCTTCCGAAAACAACAATGCACCATGCTCTCCTTTCTTGATTATCAAGTATTTAGGACCCATCTTGTGGATTGCTGCTGCCGCTTTTGGTAAGAAAAACTCACCCGATAGCTGACGTGCTTCTTCGTCATTGATGGTCAAAACGTCCACACGTGCAATTACTTTTTTGAGGTCTTCCATAGCAATGTCCATCCAGAAATTCATGGTGTCGAGTACCACAAGTTTCGGTTTTGTCGTCAATTGATCCAAGACGCTCATCTGCACTTGCGGCGAAAGATTGCCTAACATGATATACTCCGATGTCTTGTAACTATCTGGTAAAATTGGATTGAAATCTGCCAATACATTGAGTTGTGTTTCGAGCGTGTCGCGAGAGTTCATGTTATCGTGGTAGCGACCGTGCCAAAAGAAAGATTTTTCGCCCTTCTTGATTTGAAGACCTTCAAGGTTTACACCTAATTTTTTTAAGGCATTTATTTCCGTTTTCGGAAAATCATCGCCAACAACGGCTACCAGATTAATGTTTTTATAAAAATAAGCCGCAGCCATAGAAACATAAGTGCATGAACCACCAACGACCATTTCTGCTTTGCCATTTGGTGTTTCGATGGTATCGAAAGCAACTGTTCCAACTGTAAGTAAAGACATCTAAAGTAAATATTTATTTTAAATAAATTGATTTTTTAATTTTTGAAATTGAGTTTGGCTCAAAACGCCGCAAAGATACTGAAAATCTCTTTATAAGCGCTTACAAAACCCTATAAAATCCTATGATTTTCGTAATCTTTCAGTAAAGCGCCAGTTCCATTTCGGTTTGTGAACGAAATTTGTCCGAAAACAATCTCAACGCCTTCTGCAGGGTCGTTGCTGAGTAGCAGCGCGCCGTCCATATCCACATAATCCAACATCGGTAACAAGTGCGCAATAGCCGAAATCCCTACCGAACTTTCGGTCATGCAACCCACCATGACTTTCATACCCAATTTTTTTGCTGTCGCAATCATGCGCAAAGCTGGCGTCAAGCCGCCACATTTTACCAATTTTATATTTATGCCATGAAATGCTCCAGCGCATTGAACAACGTCGCTTTCGTGAATACAGCTTTCATCGGCAATCAATGGCAAAACGGAATCCGAGTAAATACTACGCATTTCGGCTAATTTATCAGCTTTCATGGGTTGCTCTATAAACTCTACGCCGAGTGCTTGCAATGCTTTTGCATTATTGAGCGTTTCGGTTGCCGACCAACCGCAATTGGCATCTACCCGAAAAATAGCATTCGTATTTGCCCTTAGTGTTTGCACTATTTCGATGTCATGTGCAGTGCCTAATTTTATTTTATACAACGGAAACGGCATTTCAGCCATTTTTTGTAGCATAATTTCCGTAGTATCAATGCCAATAGTATAATTCGTAAGCGGTAAATTGTCTATGTTCAAGTTCCAAAGTTGATACAAGGGCACTTTTTTTTGCTTTGCAAATAAATCCCACGCAGCTTGGTCGAGCGCGCATTGCACGAAAGGATGTGCTTGCAAATCATCTGCCATATATGTCCAAAAATCTTCTGGCGTTCCCCATTCGTAGGCTTCAATTTTTGGTTTCAAAGTGGTCAAAACGGCTGTCATACTTTCTTTTGTCACACCATAATAAGAGTGTGTAATGCCTTCGCCCAACCCCGAATATTTGCCATCGACGAGTTCCACAATCACGTTGTCGCGCTTACTATACGAGTCGCGCGCAATATTGAACGTATGTTTCAGCTTCAGCTCAAAAGAATGTAATCGAAGTTCCATTTTTATTTTAAAATAAGTTTTTTATCAAATTGCATTTAGTTTTACGCTTCCCCAAACGTTGACAGCGTTCAAAACGCTGTCAACGTTATAGTGTTAAATATGCCACCTAATATAGTAGTTTTCGTTTGGCGGTTTTACTCCTTCCCTTTTGGGGAAGGTCGGGATGGGGCTAGGTCTTACTTCTTCACCACCTTCGCATACCAAACCTGACTTCCACTCATCACTTTACAAATATATGTACCAACTAAGAATTGCTCCATCGATATAGTATCTGTTTTTAAGTTTTCTACTTTCGTACTCAACATCATTTTTCCTTTGATGTCAAATATTTGAACTGTCGCGTTGCCTTGCTCATTCGTTTTGAATCGAATATTGTCAGCTGTCGGATTTGGATATGTTTCTATGATTTTTATACTTTGCAAATCATTGGTTGCGACGTTTGTTGCTAACGATTTTTTGACTGCTGCCAAAGCATTTATTCGGCCATAGCCGAATGTATTGTTTGGTATTTTTAGGCCACTGACACCGCCACAATTCTGAACAGATGTAAGCGGAATGGCTGTTTCTCTCAATATTTGCTCTATTTTATTTACATTGCCTGCCAATTTTGGATTGGCCGAAATCATCAACGCCACAGTACCTGCCACGTGTGGGCCTGCCATACTCGTACCGCTAAAATTGGCATACAAACCCTTCGGAATACACGAACGAATATCTGAACCTGGCGCCGATACATCAGGACGCATTTTGCCAGCGTTGGGCAAACCAACACGCACAGGACCACGGCTACTAAACCCTGCAATCGAGTCTTGAATATCAGTTGCACCAACCGTAAAACCTTCGTTAAAGAACTGCGGTGGATAACTAACAGTGCTACAATCTGGCCCCGAATTACCGTTAGAAATGACGACTACAATACCTGCTGCACGTGTATTTTTCAAGGCCGTTCCCATCAAAAAGTAACTAAGGCTGTCTTTACAACCTTCTTCGATAGAGCAATACCATGA
>JAYUJV010000680.1:0-4422 GCA_043764975.1 Saprospirales bacterium | reverse complement strand
TATCTTTGTAAATAAATCTATAAAAATGACAGTTGTAACAATTAGTACGGAAGACAATGCAATTTTGGTTCGCCTACGAGAATGGCTAAAACAAAATGCGCCCACTGCACAAGTACAAGAAAAAGACATAGCTATCCGTTGGACAGATGCTACCTTAGATGCTGAAACTGATGCACTTGTACGAGATTCTATTGCTCGACGAAAAGTAGGCAACAGGTCTCATCTTGCTGATAATCAAAGTATTAATGAAGTGTTTTATGATTTATAAAGTCGAATTTCGTAAAGAAGCAATTTTCTAGCTTGAACGTTTTCGTAAAGACGATAAAAGTAATTACATAAAATGTTTTGATTTGGTACTAGCTATTGCTGCCAATCCAAGAGAAGGTATTGGGAAGCCTGAGCGACTAAAAGGCTATGCCGAAGAAGAAGTTTACAGCCGACGAATTAACGATAAAGATAGAATAATTTATGAAATCAATGAAAATGATCAACTTGTAGAGATTTTTTCTTGTAAAGGTCATTATTTGGATAAATGAAAAAGCCGTTTTGCATGACTGCAAAGCGGCTTTCCCATTTTTTATTATCATTTAAAATACCTATATTTACACTTAAATAAATCAATAATATGAAAAAGACGATAATGTTTTGGATTTTCATAAATTGCTGTTTTACAGCTGTTTATGCGCAGCAACAAATGGATTTGAAAGCCAATTATGCACATTTGCAGCAGCGCGAGCGTTCGGCGATGCTTTCGCTGGGTACTTGGGCAGTTGGTAATTTAGCGCTTGGTTCGCTGTTGGCAGCGCGCTCAAAAGACGAGGAAGCAAAAGCGTTTTACCAAATGAATGCTGGTTGGAATGTCATCAACTTGGCGCTTGCAGGTGCAGGCTTGTATAGTGCGCACAAAGGTATGCCCGATGCGTTTTCGAGTTGGGATTTGGTCGAAAAACATTACAGTTTACAAAAGACTTTTTTGTTTAATGCAGGCTTGGACGTAGGTTATATGGCTGGCGGTGCTTGGATGATGGAACGCTCAAAAACGATGCTCAAAAAACCAGCGCAAATGCGCGGTTTTGGCAAAGCCATTATACTACAAGGCGGCTTTTTGTTCGTATTCGATTTAGCTCAATTTTTTATTATCAAATCCGATAATCCGAACATAAAAGCGATTTTTAAAAACGTTAGTCTTTCGGAAAATGGCGTTTCGATGTTGCATTATTTTTAGATAAAATATTGACAATCAGATTATTGTGTTAAATAATGTTCAATTTTTATTACAATATACATAATAAATGTGTCGCTCCTATGGAGCTTCGATAGTCTTGGGTGCTTACTATAAACTACCGATATGTCATGCCTAACGGCATTTTTCATGTATTCAATGCCGTTAGGCATGACATATCGGTAAAAAACGTACAATCCACGATGTGTTTTGAACTCCGTAGGAGTGACACTTTTAAAACATATTTAATTCCTCACCATAGGAGTTTAGATAATCAGCCTATTATTTTAATTATCTTCATTATTTTAATTCCTTTAATTGACAACAGTCCTTACCACTTCTGCTACAACAATATCTTGCATACATCGAAAATGACCTTTGGGGCATTGCTGAAAACCGATTTTGGAACAAGGGCGACAACTTAGATTTTTGACTTCTACGTTGTGGTGCAAAGGCGAGTTGTTTGGCAAATATGGGTACATTCCGAAGGCAGGAATCGTGTTGCCCCAAACCACCGTGATAGGCTTTCTGAACGCCGCCGCAATATGCATCAACCCAGTATCATGCGCAATGACGTGTGCCGATTGTTGCACCACCGATCCCGATTGATTCAGCGACAATTGTCCGCAAGTATTTATGACGTGCACGCCAGAATCTTGCGCGATATGCTCGCCAATGTCACGCTCTTCTTTACCACCAATCAAGACAATTGGTTGCTGGATTTGCTTACAAATTTCTATTATTTTTGCATCAGTCAAACGTTTAGTGGCGTGTGCTGCACCAATCACGAAGGCAATGTATGGCGCTGAAATTCCAAGTATATTTTTTACATCAACACGGTCGGATTCGGGCATAAAATAATCCAAGCCAGCTTGGTCGTTCACTACATTTAGTGAGGCCACGGTTGCCATATATCTATCCACGATGTGTACGTTCGGCAAGCGATTGATACCTAAATTAACCAACAACCATTTTTGAATATTGAGCTTCTCGAATCGAATAGCTTTCACGCCCAATATCCTCGACAAACGACGACTTCGGAGGTTGTTGTGCAAATCTATGATCAGGTCATATTGTTCTGCTTTGAGTTCATTTTTTAACTCAACTACCTCTTTATCAATACTATACGTTTTGTCTATGTAAGGATTTTGTGTCAAAATACCTTTAAAATTTCGCTTCGTTAAGTAATGAATTGTAGCCGAAGTTTGTAGTTTTAAACAGCGTACGACGGGCGTTGTCAGCACAATATCACCAATAGAACTAAAGCGAATAATCAGTATTTTCATAAAAAATCTTTAATTTGAAATTAAGAAAATAGACAATAAACAATAGGCAAAAGACAACGATTTTCGGAAAAATTGCCTGTTGCTTATTGCCAATTGTACTGATTTTATGTAACTTTCACAAGTTCCACTTTATTTGATGGAGGCCGCCCAATAGTTTACAAACCCTACTTTATACTCTCCGCTTTTGCCATAAATTCAGCTGCTTTTTTGGCATTGCCAGCAATATTGTAAGCAATACTGAGGTTTTTGAAAGCCTCTTTGCTTGGTTGCAACTGTGCTACTTTCTCGAACAACACGATGGCCTCGTCATTTCGATTCGACATACCGTAAGCGATGGCCAATAATCGCAACGATTCGGGATCATTCGGGCGCATAGTGCGCGATTTTTCGAGGTATGCGATGGCCATTGGTAAGTTATTTTTTACTTCGCCAAAATATTTTCCAGCTTGTCCGTAAGCCAAACCTAAGTTGTTCGTCAAGTCTTTGTCGTCGGGATAGTATTTCAAGCCTTCGCTATAAGCAGCAATTGCTTTTTCAAAATCATTGAGGTAAAAATAAGCATTTCCTTTGTACTGAAACGCAACTTTATAGGTCGGGTGCAACTCCAACGCCTTTTCGAGGTGCGGCAAACTTTCTTTGAGGTATTCCGCTTTTTTGAGTGCATCGGTTTCGGTATTCGCCTTGTCCACGAGGATTCCGCCAGCAGCCATTTGTAGTTTGGCACTATTGGTAGAAGTGTTTACATCTGTCAAAAACAAAGTTTCGTTGCTCTTCCAAGTTGGATTGCGCGTAATGGTTTTCAAGGCGAATGTACACAATAACGCAACCAACAATCCAATTCTAATTTCTTGATTATTAATGTGTCGTATGCCGTAAGCGAGTAATAAACAAAAACCAACCGAGGGCATAAACATAAAACGTTCTGACATATTGGTACCAATCGGGAACACGATATTCGAGATAATAGAAGTGGTAATTAAGAAAAATAAAATCGAAAAACTAACAATATCTCGTTGTTTAAAACGCCAGATGGCAACCGCTATCAAAGCCGCATAAACCACCAAGCTCAATAGCGCGCGCCAATCGCCGAGGCTTTTTACATCGACTTGCATCGGATAATAATCGTGTGTGAGCGTGATGGGAAACAGCAACAACATGATGTATTTGCCGAGCGTAAACAAAATCATGCCCACGTGTTGCCCCATCGGCATATCGACCCAACGGCCATTGCCGAGGTGTATCAAAAATGGATTGTTGAGCAACTCCATCGACTTACCGCCCAATTGCCAATTGAGGACTACGCCACGAATCAATAAAAAAACGGCTGCTGCCGCAAATAAGGGAAGCGTTTGTTTCAAGGCCGTTGCGATACTTGTTTTTTTGAAAAAATAAAAAGCCATTGGTACAATAGCCAAAAAGGTAATCGCATTTTCTTTACTCATTAAAGCCAAAAAGAAAACCACGCCAATCATTATTTTTTTTATAAATGACTGATTTTCAAAGTTTTGCATCGACCAATAAAGTGCAGTCAAACTACCGAGTAGTGTTATGATTTCGTCGCGACCTTTTATATTCGCAACTGCTTCGGTGTGCAATGGGTGCGCCATGAACAATAACGTAGCACCAAGCGCCATCAAAGTGCGATTTTCGGTTTGCTTCGCATCGTCTGTCACGAGCAATTTGAGGAGCAATAGATACAACACGATGCCTGTCAAACCATACCAAAATATATTCAGTAAGTGACCAACCATAGGCTTTTTGCCAAACAATTGCCACTCGACGGCAAACATAACTGGTGTCAACGGACGATAACGTCCGCCCGAAACGAGCATCGCTTTGCCAGCTTCTTTGAAATAACCATAAAATGTATCGTACTTCAACAAGCCAGGAATACCAGCTAAACCCTTGGTTGTG
>JAYUJV010000679.1:0-4423 GCA_043764975.1 Saprospirales bacterium | reverse complement strand
AAATATCGATAAATAGAGGCTTCGGTAGTGCCGACTTCTTTTGCCAATTTTTTGAATGTAAAGGCCTCGAAACCAAGCGTGTAGATGAGGTCTATACTTTGCTTTACTATTTTTTTGCCCAATTCGGTATTTTCGGGATTGCGCAAATAAATCGTTTCATTTACATTAAATGATAATTTAAAATCCATGCTTTTGATATTTATTGCACAAATGTAGTATAAATACTTTACAAAGTAGTAATAATTATATAAATAATATTTTTACAATTAAATGTGATAGTAATACTATTATAACTTCAAAAAAAGACTATCTTTGCAATAAAATAATAAGAAAATATGGAAAAGACTAGTGCATTTACTCGATTTTGGCAACTCGTGAATAGAAATAAGACTGATGTAGGCGCAATTTATTTTTATGCAATCTTAAATGGCTTTCTACAACTGGGCGTTCCGATTGGTGTTCAAGCGATTATTGGCTTGGTGTTGGGCGCGGCCATGATTACTTCGTTGTATGTACTGATTGTGTTGGTGGTCTTGGCGGTGTTCATGGTTGGCGTGCTGCAACTTAACCAAATGAAAATCATAGAGCGGATTCAGCAGCGTATTTTTACGTATTATGCGTTCGATTTTATCGAAAAATTGACGCATTTTGACCTATACAAGGCCGATCAATATTATTTACCTGACAAAGCGAATCGTTTTTTTGATACGCTAAATCTTCAAAAAGGTTTTTCAAAATTATTGTTGGATATTCCAGCGGCATTGATTCAAATCTTATTTGGACTCATATTGCTGACTTTTTATCATCCATTTTTTATTGCTTTTGGGTTTATTTTGGTCGTTATACTGTGGGTCGTGTTGTATTTTACCAGCAAAAAAGGCTTGGAAACGAGTATAAAAGAGAGCAATTATAAATATGATTTTGTGGCGTGGATGCAAGAAGTAGCGAAGTTCATAAAGGCATTCAAGTTAAACGAAGATTCGGATTTGATTTTTAGAAAAGCTGATGGCATTGTGGTTAATTACCTCGATTCGCGGACTAGTCATTTCAAGATTTTGTTGTTTCAATATCGCTCACTCATATTTTTTAAAACAGCTGTTACGGCGGTTTTATTGGGTGTGGGTTGTATGTTATTGGTAGATCAAAAAATCAATATTGGCGAATTTATTGCGGCTGAGATTGTGATTTTGAGCATCATTGCATCGGTCGAAAAAGTTATCAAAAACCTTGATACAGTATATGATGTACTAACGGCCATCGAAAAACTAGCTTCCGTAACCGAGCATTATTCTGAAAAAAATGGTACTTTAGCCTTGAAATCATCTGAAATCAGCATCGAATTAAATGATTTTACATTTGCTTATCCTGATGCAAAAAAGATTTTTAGTGATGTGCAATTGAAAATACCAGCACGCAAGACGGTCTGTATCATTGGTGAAGAGAACTCTGGAAAATCGACGTTGCTCAAATTATTGAGTACCTATTATTTGCATTTTGAAGGTAATTTTTTGGTCAATAATATTCCGATTAACAATTATAAATTGGAAACATTGCGGGATAAAATTGGTATCTTTTTTCAAGAAAGAGAGTTGTTTTCAGGCACAATATTAGAAAACATTACGTTGGGTCGAGAAGATGTGACGCCCGAAGACATCATCGCCGTCGCTAAACAGCTTGAGTTTGACAATCTTTTATTAAATTTACCACTTGGTTTTCAGACGCCAATTGACATCAATGGAAAACATTTGACTTCGAGTATAGCAAAAAAAATAATCTTGTTGCGCGCATTGGTTCATCAACCGCATTTAGTTTTGCTGGAAGAGCCATGGCTTGGCCTCAAGCAAAACTATAAAACCAATATTATGAATTACATCATCAACAATCCGACTGGCGCCACAATCGTAATCACGAGCCGTGATAGAGATTTTGCGATGCGATGCGATTGTTGTTTTGAATTAATTGATGGGAAGTTTGTGGCATTGAAATAAGTGTTCGTTTTAACGATTTATTTAACAAAATAAAAGTCATTTTTTTAATAAATAAAGCATTTTTGCTTATAAATATATGAAAAAATCTATTCAACTAAATGCCTACAGAAAAATATATGAGGGGGATAAAAAAAGTAAGGTCAAGTATTGGTTCTATGGAATTGTCTTTTTTTTGGCCATTATTATGTTTTTGCCTTGGACTCAAAACATAAAATCGAATGGCGATGTGACCACACTTTACCAAGACCAACGGCCGCAAGAAATCAATTCGCCGATACCTGGTCGGATTGAAAAATGGTACGTAAAAGAAGGCGATTTTGTAGCGAAAGGCGATACGATTTTACAAATTTCTGAAATCAAAGCTGAGTATTTAGATCCGAATTTGATTGGTCGCACACAGCAACAATTGGCGGCTAAGAAAGATGCAAACGAATATTATAAAGGTAAAATAACGACCAATAATGCTCAAATAGTGGCGCTAAACCAAGCAAAAGTCTTGAAAATAAAGCAATTGAGTAATAAATTGGCACAATTAGAAAATAAATTGACGGGCGAGCGCGCCGAATTATCGGCGGCAGAAAACGAATTTAATTTAGCAAAAGACCAATACGAACGTCAGCAAAAAATGTATGACGAAGGGTTGGTGTCGCAAACGCAATTGCAGCAGCGCAACGTGTCTTTTCAGAACTCGATGTCGAAAAAAATCATGGTCGAAAACAAAATTGCGCAAACGCAACAAGAGTTTACGAACATCCGTATCGAACAAAATAGTGTGGAGCAAGATTATACTGAAAAAATAAGCAAGGCCGAAGGCGACCGATTTCAGAGCAATAGTTTAATTTCTACTGGCGAAGGCGAAATTGCAAAACTAGAAAACCAAGTCAGCAATTATACGATTCGGAACGGTATGTATATCGTCACCGCTTCGCAAGCTGGGCAAGTGGTGCAAGCCAAAAAATCGGGAATTGGCGAAATCTTGAAAGATGGCGAGCGCATTGCGGTCATTGTGCCGAGCAAAATCAATTATGCGGTCGAGATGTACGTGCGCCCAATCGATTTGCCGCTAATCGAGATTGGTCAAAATGTACGATTTATGTTCGATGGCTATCCAGCTATCGTTTTTAGCGGTTGGCCTGAAGGCAGTTTTGGTACATTCGGTGGCAAAATCGTGGCGTATGAAAATAGTATAAGCCCCAACGGAATGTTCAGAATCTTGGTTGCAGAAGACGGTAGCAACAAAAAATGGCCCGAACAATTGAAAATCGGAAGTGGTGCGCAAGGTATTGCGTTGCTGAAAGACGTGCCGATTTGGTACGAATTGTGGCGAAATATAAATGGTTTTCCACCTGATTTTTATAAGCAAAAAGACGAGAAAACAAGCGAAAAAACGAAAAAATGAAGCTAAAAATATCAATATTGATGTTGCTGATATTGTTTACGAAAGCAATATCAGCGCAAGATTTGACCCAAACGCTCAATGCCGAGCAAGTCTTGACTTTGATTCGGAATTATTACCCAATCGTTCGACAATCGAATATTGGTATCGAAAAAACGAAGGCAGAAATACTGAATGCACGCGGCAATTTCGATCCGATGTTGAACTTTTATGGCAGCCAAAAGACGTATAAAGACATCAATTATTACGAAGGATTTTCGTCCGAAATCATGATTCCGACTTGGTATGGCGTGGATGTGTTTGCAGGCGCGAACAATCTCAGTGGCACGCAACTTGATCCGACGGATAGCAAAGGTGCGAACAGTTTTTTAGGTGTGAATATTCCCTTGGCCAAAAATTTATTGATAGACAAAAGACGTGCTGCTTTGCGACAAGCTAAGCTATTTAACTCGATGGCAGAAGTCGAAAAAACGTTGATTATCAATGACTTGTGCATGGATGCAATGGAAAGTTATTGGATTTGGGTCAAAACTTATCAGACGTATAAGGTTGTGGAAAACAATGTAAAAGTAAATGAAAAAAGGTTTGAGTTGGTCAGAAAATCCTTCATCAATGGTGAGCGACCTGCGATAGATACCCTCGAATCGCTGACACAATTAATGAGTTTTCAGTATCAAAAAAATGAAAATTGGTTGGCTTTTCAGAACGCTGGTTTGCAACTTTCGGCTTACCTCTGGATAAGCGATAATCAGCCTTATCAATTGCCCGAAACGGTGATTCCACAAAGCAATTGGGAGAACGAAACCATCATTGCAAACTTCAATTTGTCGTTGTCGAATCTATTGGCCGTTGCGAATCAAAATCATCCGAATTTGAAGATTTATGATTTTAAAATTGATGTGTTGGAAATAGAAAAAAAGTTAAAATACCAAGATTTATTGCCAAAAATAGATTTTAGATACAATTTTTTGACGAAAGGTTATGGGATTCAGAACACATTGATTGAGGCTGCGCCGTTTCAAAATAATTATCAAATGGG
>JAYUJV010000678.1:0-1650 GCA_043764975.1 Saprospirales bacterium | reverse complement strand
GTTGGATTGTCCGAAGCTGCGAGTGGCGCACATGGTAATAATTGCCATAATGAAGATGTACAAGAAAAAGTTGGCTATGACAGATTTAAGATGTTGCGATTTCATAATATTGAATTTAAGGTTGTTTTAAGCAATTATTATTTACGATTTGAGTACTTGTACGATTTTAGTGTTTGGATTCGGTGTGGGGTAAATTTTGTTGATTAAATGTGATTTTTTAAATTGTCATGGATTTGTAAAACACGGAAACATAGGGCTATTGCCCTATGCTGACTGACAACATTTCGGCGCTCCGCGCCTGAATGCCTTTCGTTGTGTTGGACAACCGTGAAGGATTGCCCTTACTGAAATGGGCAACCGTAAAGGATTGCCCCTACGTATTTTCATTTTCGGTGTCGTTTTCGTCAAATAGTCCGAGTTGGTTTGGATCGAGTACGTCGGCTTCTTTGTATTCGATCATTTTTTTATGGGCGAACTCAACTGATTCTTCAAGTATTTCGCCGATTGATTGTTTGAGCGCTTCCCAATCGGCTGCTTCGAGTTGGTACTTTCCGAGTTCTTTGTCAGTCAGCCTGAGCGTGATGACAAACGTTTTGGAACGTGTAGCGGTGGTTGTTTCAACTTTGATTTCGCCTTCCGTGCCTTGTCCGTTGTCAAAGATTTTTTCGTTTTTGAACTTTTCGTTCACTTTTACTTGTGCCATTGATAGATAAATTTTATGAATGAATTAATTGATTTTGTAATATTTGTCGTTTTGGTGTATGTGTTCGTTGATGATGCTTTGCGATAATGCGATGCGAATCATAGCAACGGCTTGGTTAAATTCCATTTGATAGGTTTTCATTATCAAGCGTACGAGTTCGGACCATGTTAGCAAATTTCGGTTTTCGATTAGCCTTGGAATTGTTGAAGCTGCTATATGTTTTTTCATTATAATTTTTTTTATTAGGCGACCGCGATGGATTCCCCGACGATTTTATTGGGCGACCGTAAAGGTTCGCCCGACGTTTTAGTGGGCGACCGTAAAGGATCGCCCCTACGATTTATTGGGCAGCCGCGAGGGCTGCCCCTACTTTAAATCTGTTTATTTGTCGCCACGATACGATGTTTTCTATTTTTCGTAAGGCGGCAATGTGAATTTTAATGATGTCGTTTTCGGTGATATAGGCGTTTGCAGGTCTATATAGGATTCTGAAAAACTTTTGGTGCATGAGTTCTGATTTTAGGTAATGACAAGGGATTGAGCGATGTTCCTCAGCTTCGAGTGGTATTGCGTTCCCTTTGGCAGTAACAATCACTTCGAGCCAAATTTCGAGATTAGGCTTTTGCGCTTGCTTTGGTTGGTGCGTTGGTATATTTGATTTTTGCATAGCGAGTGAATTTTTGTTTAAAAGATTTTTTGAAAATATGGATGACTTCATCGGATTCGATAAAGTCAATTTGTTTTTCTTGTTGAACTTGGATTGTTATTTCGTTCCCTTCAATTTTTTTTATGGATGCTCCTTTTAGCGAAGTGGTATCAATACTGGCTATTTGTAAGTCTTCGATGATTTCGAGCCACTTTCTAGATTTTCCAAGCTCATAAATGCCTTTGAGTTTTTCGGTACTGATTAAATTAAAGGCGTTCATAAAATGAATTTCAACATCTGC
>JAYUJV010000677.1:0-4433 GCA_043764975.1 Saprospirales bacterium | reverse complement strand
TGTCGCTGATTTCAATATTTTTATACAAATATACGAAAATTAAATTTAAAAAACGTTCACCGCCTTCTAAATATTTTTCGGCAGCAATAAAAATTGTATCAAAATGGTTGCGGATGAATTCCAAATCTCTGATGTGCATCATCGCCAAAAATACATTTAGCAACTTTCCGATGCCCATATCAATCAATTCTTGGTCGTTGTAATCGCCTAAATTTGTCAATTGATACGTAAAATTTGGTATGTATTGCTTCAAAACATCATCTATGCCTTCAAAATATTCGTGAAAAGAGCGAACTTTCCATTCGCCTTCGCCATGATATATGATGATTGGAATCACGACCGTTAGCTTTTCTTTTGATTTGATTTGTTTTTCCAAATGTTCTGTAATATAACGCATCAATTGTATATGCGGTTCATTGACGACATAACTTTTGTGTTCAAACAAAAACGCAATTTTTATTTTAGTCGTTTTGTAATTCGCCGACCAAACCAAATCAGCAAAATATTCATCTAAATTTGGCGTGATATAACTTGTGTTTTCGAGCGTAAGACTCTCTAAATCAATGTTTTGTACCAAATTTTTGTCCATAAAGTGTTCTATGTAACTTTGCGCCACATCGAGATACGAAAACGTACTTTTGAAAAAAGCATCGTGCGTATTGACCACTTTTTTGGCCTTCGCCTTTGATTGTTTTTTAGCCATTTAGAGTTTTGAGAATTTTGAAAATTTGAAACAATTATGTTTTGTCTGAGTTATGTATAATTCCTAATTTTTTAATGTATGCTCAAAAAAAATAAGCAATATACAATAAGCAATTTTTTCAGGTATAGTTTTTTGCCAATTGTTTATTGCTTATCAATCTGAGAAATACTTAATGTAACAGAATTATGGTTTTTTCGGCAAATATCAAAATTTCAAATAGCAAATTTACACTTTCGCAGTCTTACCTTTTTCTATTGTAATTGCTTTCCCAGCAACCAATACTGAAATAGAATCGCCTGAAACATTACTGATTTCAGTTCCTTTTTTAGTAGATTTTACTTTCAACACATTGTTTCTGAAACGAACTTTGAACGAAAAGCCTTTCCATTGCGAAGGTAAAAATGGATTGAAATGTACTTGGTCATTTTTGACGCGCATACCTCCAAATCCTTTCACGACTGACATCCAAGTGCCTGCCATAGAGGTAATGTGCAAACCATCTTCTGTGTCATTGTTATAGTCATCGAGGTCGAGGCGACTTGTGCGGAGGTACATTTCGTAAGCCTTTTCGTTCATGCCCAACGATGCTGCGAGTATGACGTGCACACACGGCGAGAGCGAAGATTCGTGAACGGTACGTGGTTCATAAAACTCAAAATTACGGCGTGTTTCGTCAATATCAAAATCATCCTCGAAGAAATAAATGCCTTGCAGAACATCCGCTTGCTTGATAAAACATGAACGCAAAATCCGATCCCAAGACCATTTTTGATTCAAAGGACGATGTTTTTCATCAAGGTCTTTGACCAATATTTGCTCTTTATCCATATAATCTTCTTGTTGAAGCCATATTTGAAGCTGTTCGTCACGAGGCAAAAACATTTTTTTACAAATATCGTCCCATTTTGATACTTCTTTTTTAGCATCAAAATTTGTCTTTTTTACAATGTCTTCATAATGCGGTTTGTTTGTTTTCTTGACGTATTCCATCGCTTCTTTTGCGTAAGCCAAACACCATTTTGCAATATAATTTGTGTACCAATTGTTGCTTACATTGTTGTCATATTCGTTTGGTCCAGTCACGCCGTGCATCACATATTGACTTTTTCGCTCGCTAAAATGCACGCGTTGCGCCCAAAAACGGGCAATACCAAGCAACACTTCTGCACCATATTCTACCAAATAATTTTTATCATTCGTGTAGCGGATATAATCAAAAATGGCATACGCAATCGCACCATTTCTATGTATTTCTTCAAATGTGATTTCCCACTCGTTGTGACATTCTTCTCCGTTCATAGTCACCATCGGGTAGAGTGCTGCGCCGTCTGTAAATCCCAATTTAGCTGCATTTTCGATGGCACGATCGAGGTGTTTGTAACGATACACCAACAATTGACGCGCCACTTTTTGCTCGGCTGTCGCCATATAAAAAGGCAAGCAATAAGCCTCGGTATCCCAATAAGTACTACCACCATATTTTTCACCAGTGAATCCTTTGGGGCCGATATTCAAACGTTCGTCTTCGCCAGTATAAGTCTGATTCATGTGAAAAATATTGAATCGAATGCCTTGCTGAGCTGCAATATCGCCTTCAATCACGATGTCACTTTCTTCCCATTTTGCAAACCAAGCATCTTTTTGAGCCTTCAAAAGTGCATCAAAACCAGTTTTTTGAGCATTTTTCACCGTTTTCAAGGCTTGTTCCATGATGTCCGTTATCGGATGGTTTTCGGAAGATAGATTGGCACCATATTTAAAAACGGTCAATGTATCGCCTTGTTTTACCTTCACATCTACGTGACACGACACATATTTTTCAGACTTGACTGGTATCGAATCGAACTCGATTAGCTTTGTATTCAACATCAAATCAAAACGCATTGCGGTTGCGACTTGAAACTTAGTTTTCTTTGTTTCAGCCACCACAACGCCCGAACGACGCTTTACTTTTTGAGTAATTTCGTTCCAAAATTTTTCATCGTAGTTGCTGTCTTTATTTTTCACGTCAGCATCTATATAAGGTGTAACCGTGAGTTTGCCAGTAAAATTAACTGGCGTTATCTGATATTTTATGGCACCGATTTCGTCATTCACGATACTACAAAAACGAGTAGAATCTATCTTAACCACTTTCCCATTTGCTGTTTTGGCTACAACCGTACGATACAAAACACCTTCTTTCATGTTCAGTTCGCGGCGAAATTCGCTGATTTCGCACAAGGCCAAATCCAAGACTTCGCCATCGACTTCTACGTCGATACCAATCCAATTGGCTGCGTTGAGTACTTTTGCAAAATATTCTGGATAGCCGTTTTTCCACCAACCCACACGTGTTTTGTCTGGATAATAAACGCCAGCTACATACGAACCTTGTAGCGTTTTGCCTGTATATCGCTCTTCAAAATTGGCGCGCTGACCCATACGACCATTGCCAATTGAGCATAAACTTTCTGATATTTCGTTTAAGTCTGGATTAAATCCTTCTTCGATTACACTCCACTCGTCGTGCTTGATATAATTTTTCATTTTATTTAAAAAATTAAATTTTTAATATTTTATTATGTGTAAAATATTGATTGTGAATATATTATACAAAAATTATTTTTTTTTATTTTTTTTGAAACTCTTAACCAAGCAAATCAGTTGATTTTAAACAATCTAAAATGTCTTGAAAATCCATTTCGTCAAATCCATTGATGACCAAATGCGCTTTGTTCAATGTCTTGTGATCGCCGATGCCGACAGCATACATTTTTGCAGCGCGCGCCGCTTTTACACCTTCGGCGGCATCTTCAAAAACAATTGTATTTTTGGGTTTTGTATCTAAACTCGAAGCACCAAGCAAAAATATTTCTGGATTGGGTTTGCCTTTCGTAATTTTATTTCCATCAATAATTACATCAAAATAATGCGTCAAGTCCAATAATTCCAAAATCATTTCGGCATTTTTGGAAGCAGAACCAAGCCCAATTTTGACATTTCTTTTTTTCAAATCATCTAATAAACTGCGAACGCCAGGCAAGATTTCTTTTGGCGTCATTTCTTTCACGAACTCCAAATACCAATCGTTTTTGCGCGTTGCCCAATCCAATTTTTCTTCTTCACTTAGTTCTATGTCGCCCCATTTCAAGATTAAATTGAGTGAATCCATACGGCTCACACCTTTTAGTTTTTCGTTATCGGCTTCCGAAAAATCGAAACCTAGTTCGTTGGCCAATCTTCGCCAAGCAATAAAATGATACTTTGCAGTATCGACAATCACACCGTCCAAGTCAAAAAGACAGGTTTGTATATCTAACATAATTTGAAATTTGTAATTAAACTATATTTGTTGAAAATAATAAATTGATTTTTTGTAACTCCTAACCATTCATCGAAGAAAATGTAATTAAATAGACTTTGCACAAAGCTCAACACAATTTGCAATTCGCAATAAGCAAAATTTGCCTATTGTCAATTGCTTATTGAAACGAGTAATTTAAAAAACTTCAATTCTACTATCTTCTTGCCTAATTGCTAAGTTGTTACGATTTCTCAGAATTTGAGCCGCAAATATAATTGTATTAAATACACTAAGCTAAATTTTTTTTATTTTTTATTAAAAATTAGAGAATACTCAGCATCTTTGTACGATGGAAAAATTTGAGCGTAAAATAAAATTGTATATTGAGTCGAACGAGCTGTTTCAAAAAAACGAACGTTTGCTGCTTGCAGTTAGCGGTGGCCG
>JAYUJV010000676.1:0-1655 GCA_043764975.1 Saprospirales bacterium | reverse complement strand
CTATACAAGCAACTAATGACAACCATTTTGAAATCTTTAAACTATTCATTATCAATTAGTTACAACTCATAACAATACATTTGTGAAAAAACCATGTACTTTTATACTTAATACCATAGAGTGTTCGAGTAAAGAACAGGTATTTTAAACTTGTTACACACAAAATTTAAAAAAACCATTATTTTTTAATAAAAAAAGAAAAACGACTTGAAATCTATTTTCCAACTCTTGAGCCTTGTGCTGATCTTGGCTGCCTGCAACAAAAAATCGAAATCTGATTTGCCAACAAATTTGAATTTGCCAAAAGATTTTTTGACTTTTTACGACCAATTTCACGCCGATACTGCGTATCAGGTTCGTCACATCACGTTTCCACTAAAAGGTATGCCTATGCACGCTGATAGCATGACTTTGTTAGAGGATAATTTTTATTACGACAAGGCGCTTTGGATTCCGCACAAAACCATGACGCTGAATGATACTTTTTATTCACGCCAATTTCTGATGCTTTCTGACGAAATGTTGTCGGAGCGTATCATCCAAAAAGATGTCAATTATGGCATGGAACGCCGTTTTGCAAAGTTGCATGGCGAGTGGAATCTAATCTATTATATGGCGATGAATCCGTTAGCGAAAAGATAAAATATTTTATAAAGTATTGATTTTTAGTATTTTATAAAATATTTTCTATAAAATACTCTTATAAAATATTACAAAATTATTTATACTGCAAAATAAAGTTACTCAAACGATGCGCAAAATTACCGCTGATTTTATCTATACCATTGATACGCCACCCATTCCAAATGGCGTAGTCACGCTCGCCGATGACGGCACAATTTTATCCGTTTCGACACGTGCCGAACACGACGAAACGACTTTAGAAAAACATGAAGGCATCATCGTGCCTGGGTTCGTGAACACGCATTGTCACCTCGAACTTTCGCACATGAAAGGTTTGGTCGAAACTGGCACAAGTCTGATTCCGTTTATCACGAATGTGGTGCAGCGCCGAGGTGCGAGTGCCGAGATTATCCAAGCAGCCATCGCGCGGGCTGACCAAGAGATGTACGACGGTGGCATAGTTGCGGTAGGCGATATTTGTAATGTGCCTGATACGTTTGCCACGAAAGCAAGTAGCAAAATGCGCTATTATAGTTTTGTAGAAATGTTCGATTTTTTGCAAACACAAAATGCCGATGCGACTTTCGAGCAATACAAAGCCGTTTATGATCAAGTACCGACTTCGGCCAAAGACCGACATTCGGCTGTGCCACATGCGCCTTACAGTGTTTCAAAAAGGTTATTTTCAAAAATAAATGATTTGAACGAAACCAATAGCGGCACAATCAGCATCCACAACCAAGAAACACCTGCCGAACAAGCCTTATTTCTGGAAGGGAATGGCGGTTTTGTAGATTTTTATGCTGGTTTTGGTATTTCGTTGGCTGGCTTTGAACACAACAAAAAGCCTTCTATATATTATGCGTTAGAGAATATGGATCCTTCGCAGCGCACACTTTTTGTACACAACACGCTCACGAGCGCAGCCGATATACGCGCCGCACAAGCATGGAGTCCGAACGTGTATTGGGCGACTTGCGCCAATGCAAATCTATATATCGAAAACCGATTACCCAATTATCAGCACTTTT
>JAYUJV010000675.1:0-1655 GCA_043764975.1 Saprospirales bacterium | reverse complement strand
AATCGTTTCCACAACGCCTGAGCCAAGGTATGCGATTGACGAATGTTTTTGTACAATTTACGCTCCGAAAAGGCGATGAAATATTGGCTAAACGAACGCATTATTTAGCAACATCAAAGGATTTGAATTTACCGAAAACGACGATTACTCAAAAATTTACAAAATACAACGGCGGTTACAAAATCACACTTTCGAGCGATAAATTAGCTAAAAACGTATATCTCGAAACCGATGCCAAAGGCAATTTTACCGACAATTTCTTTGATTTATTGCCAGGTCAAACCATCGAAATTTCGTTTGTCACAAACGAAGTTGCGAAGTTTACGGTTCGTAGTTTGGTGGACACTTATTGACTTTTAAATTTAAAAAATTAAGGGAATTAAGAAAATGAAAGAAATACGTTTTTATCATTTTATAAAAATAATTATTTGTAATAATTTGATTTTCAATATTTTATAAATAAAATTAAAATATTTTTGTAAAATAATGTATTAGTAAATGTCACTCCTACGGAGTTCAAAAATAAATTGTGGGTTGTGATTTTACCAACATATCATGCCTAACGGCATTAATTACTTGAATTTACGTTTGGAAAATGCCGTTAGGCATGGCATGTCGGTAACTAACGATTAATACCCCAAAATAGTAAAGCGCCATAGGTGCGACATATTGATTTCAGCGTTATATATTTTTCAAGTTATGAAATTATAATCATTTATTAATTTTTAATTAATTGATTATCAGTATTTTATAAAATAAAACTTTTTTTATTTTTTTTAATTATTCCAATAAGTACTTGACAGAAATATTTGTAGTTGAGAAATTCTTTAAAGTCCTGACTTTCAATGGCTAACTGACAATTTTGACTTATTTTTTAACCAACAAATCCGTCCCTACTAAAAAATACAATATGCTAACACATACCACCGATACACATATAGAATGTGATGTAGTGCTGATTGGCGCAGGCATCATGAGCGCGACCTTGGGTGCATTGCTCAAAGAATTGCAGCCAGATTTGAAAATCGAGATTTTTGAACGCTTGGACAAAGTCGCTGCCGAAAGTTCAGATGCTTGGAACAATGCTGGCACTGGTCACTCGGCGTTGTGCGAACTCAATTATACGCCGCAGCATGAAGACGGTTCGGTGGACATTTCGAAAGCCATCAAAATCATGGAATCGTTTGAGGTGTCGAAACAATTTTGGGCATATTTGATGAAAGATGGCTATTTTCATTCGCCACGCACGTTCATCAATACCATTCCGCATTTAAGTTTAGTGATGGGCGACGAAGATGTCAAATTCCTTCGCGAACGTTACCGAATGTTAAAAACCAGTCACCTTTTTGAGGACATGGAATACAGCGAAGACCACGCTAAATTGCGCGAATGGATGCCGCTCATCATGGAGCATCGAGATAGCAATCAAGTATTGGCTGCAACGCGTATGGAAATGGGAACAGACGTGAATTTTGGCGCAATGACGCGCGCACTTTTTGATCACCTAAAAGGCGGACACGACGTTGAAGTATTCTTGAATCACGATGTCGAAAATCTGACTCAAAATGCTGATAAAACGTGGAATGTACGCGTAGAAGATAAAAAAACAGGCAAAGAACGCAATGTTCGGACACAATTTGTGTTCATTGGCGCAG
>JAYUJV010000674.1:0-1659 GCA_043764975.1 Saprospirales bacterium | reverse complement strand
TTGCTGCCCGTGATGCCGATAACTGGCAACTCAAATTGTTGTCGATGATACTTTACAAGCGCTTGCAAAGCCAACGTTACATCGTGTACAAATAAAATTGTTGCATTTTTAAACAACTGACTATCAATGTGTTGCGAAACAATAAAACATCTAATTCCTTTTTGATAAGCATCGGCCAAGTGTGCGTGGCCATCGTGTCGGCTTCCTTTTAATGCCAAAAACAAGGACGTTTTTGGAAAAACAACATAGCGACTATCATAAGCAATGTGCGTAATGTAACGCTCCGAATCGCCCGTTTGGAGCAATTGAGCATTCGTTAGTTGTTGCAATTGATGTATGTTGTAGCCGTTTTTCAAGCGATTGTTTGTTTTTATTTTAGGCTACAAATATACCTTAAATTTGTGGAAAATTAAGGAAATTAAAAGAATTAAAGTAATGAAAATAATATGTTTTTAAATTTGTAACATTTACGATGTTCAAGAATACATAGTGGAATTGTACGTTTTACCGATATTTCATACCTAACGACATTGAATGTGCAAAAAATGCCGTTAGGCATAGTATGTTGGTAATTAATAATAAACGCCCAAAACCATCAAAGCTCCATCGGAGCGACATCTTGAACTTATACTTATATAATTTTCTTATCATAAAATTGAACCGTTATTTTTTAATTAAAATCAATTATTAAAAAAATCAATCTTCTAATTTAAATTGAAATCACTACATTTGTAACATGAAATTTTCGACTTTTAAAGCGCAGCTCAAACAGCGTATCGAAGCAGGTTTGCCTGGCGAATCGGCACAACTAAAAATGGCGCACGCCTTTCGGCGCAATTGGCTTGGTAAAACGCCCGATCATGCGGTGGCTTCGGCTGTTATGGCCATTTTGTATCCCAAAGATGACGAAACGTACGTGCTTTTTATACAGCGCAGTAGCCGCAATCCGAACGATAGGCATAGCGGACAAATTAGTTTTCCAGGTGGTCGATTTGATGAGAATGACGCTTCGTTTTTGCAATGCGCTATTCGCGAAACGGAAGAGGAAATTGGTGTACAAATCGCTGAACATCAGATATTTACACCATTGACGAGTTTGTATATTCCTGTTAGTAATTTTATGGTTTATCCGTTTTTGGCTTGTGTGGAAACGTTGCCTGAGTTTGTGCTGCAAACCAGCGAAGTGGCGGCTGTAATCGAATATCCGTTGAGTCATTTTGTGGGCGAAGCGAATCAAAAAACGACAAGCCTAACGTTCGCCGATGGCAACACACTCGATGATGTGCGATATTATGACCTCGATGGCCGCATATTGTGGGGCGCAACTGCTATGATGATGTGCGAAATCGGAGAATTGGTGGAAGGGTTGTGAGCAACAAAAAAATAGGCAATAAGCAATAAGCAATAGGCAATAAGCAATGACCAATAAGCAATAAGCAATTTGCAATTTATTCGGCAAAATTTGCCTATTGCAAATTGTATTCACTGCCAAATCGGACAATGTTCGAGTTCGATTTTTTCACCATAAAAAACGCTGGTCGTTTGCTCGAATGATGCGGTGTAATCCGATACAAAAAACTGATGTTTTTCGGTTCTCGGTTCGGGATTGAGAAGATTGGCTTCTCGCAATTGCAACTCAACGGCTTGCGCCACAATGTC
>JAYUJV010000673.1:0-13271 GCA_043764975.1 Saprospirales bacterium | reverse complement strand
TATACATTTTTAAGGCGCGCGCCACAGCAAACTCGAACCAAGCAATGAATAAAAAAGGATGTCGCGCAGGCGGATTCAGCACTACTGGAATGACGTTTGGACCAAATACGAAGGCTTCGCTGTAAGGGCGATCGAATAAAAAAACGAAGGTATGTTCGGGGTGTTGTTCAACAAGTCGTTTGCTGATTTCGTAGGTAAACCAGCCGATGCCTTCCAGTTTATTGTCCAGCAAAAAGCGTGTATTGATAGCGATGCGCATATTATCTAAAGGAAGAATATTGAAAAAAGATGCAAAATATACTTTTTTCGTAACAACTTAGGCATTAGTAAATTAGAATTATTTTTTTAATTTTTTGGCAATTACTCGTTAAAAATAGGCAATAAACAATTGGCAAATTTTAGATTCCTACATTTTTGTAATTTTCTGGTTTAAATTGCCTGTTGTCAATTGCTTATTCTAACTATCGAATCAATCAAAAAAGCGGAAAATTATTTTAATCCTTCAAAGTGGCTAAGTAGTTACCTTTTTTCAATACATTGCTAATCAATTCGCTTGTTTTTATTTCTAAATTTAGTCTTCTCGACCCAATATTGGTTTTTGGCGCATCTGTTTTACGTTGCTTCGAATGGCTTTATTTTTGAGTATATTATTTTTGACACTCGCTGGCGTAGGCAATTTTTTTCTTGGTTTTATCACCACCAAATCTTTTTTGATGAGCAAATGTAATTTGCGTAGCGCAGTTTGCTTATTGTCCAGTTGGTTTCGAGATTCTTGACACGTGATGTGCATAAAACCTTCCGAATCGGTTTTGTCGAGCCATTTGTCAGTCAAGATCATAATTTGATGTGGCTCAAGGATTTTTGAGTCGCTCGGTCGCCAGATGACCTCAACTTTAGTTTCAACTTTATTTACATTCTGACCGCCTTTACCACCCGACCGCGATGTCTTGAACTGACATTCAGACTCAACGTTGAGTTGTTCGGCGACTATTTTTTTTTCCTGTTCCACTTTATTATAACTGACTTTATTTATAATGACTAAATTTTTGTAAATACTAGGTATTCTTCGAGTAAACAATAAATTGAAGTTTTATGGCATTTTCTGTTCAAATAAGCAAAATACAATTGGCAATTGACAACAATTTTAGTGAAATTGCTTGTTGCTTATTGCTCATTGCAAATTATGCTGAAGTATTTGACAAAAAATTTAAAATTCAACTCTTTACGATGAATTGCTAAGTATTTACAGATTTCTAATATAAACGTCATTTTTAAAAAATCGTTCCATTCAAAGTCTTTTTTAATGAAAATGTTTTTAAAAATATTTTTAAACTTAAAAATAAAAGGCTTTTGTCTTTAAATTAGTACTTATCAGTTTTATTTTAGAAATTTGCAAAAAATATAAGTTATAGACATAAATGGAAAAAATATTAAAATATTTCCCCAACCTTACGGAGTTACAACGCAGCCAATTCGAGCAATTGATGCCGCTTTATAAGGAATGGAACGAAAAAATAAACGTTATTTCGCGCAAAGACATTGACGAATTGTACAATCACCACGTATTACACTCGTTGGCGCTGGCCAAAGTCATGGAGTTTCAGCCTGGCACAAAAATCTTAGATTTAGGCACAGGTGGTGGATTTCCAGGTATTCCGTTGGCCATTATGTTTCCAGAAGTACAGTTTCACTTGGTGGATTGTATCGGCAAAAAAATAAAAGTGGTACAAGCTGTCGTGGATGCTTTGGGCCTCAAAAACGTGCAAGCCTCGCACGCACGAGCCGAAGAAATAAAAGGTAAATACGATTTTGTGGTCAGTAGAGCCGTAGCCGAATTAGCAAAATTACTTGCTTGGACTCAAAAACACATCAGCACGAAGCACATCAATCCATTGCCAAACGGTTGGTTGATACTAAAAGGCGGTAACATAAAAGCAGAAATAAAAGCGCTTCCGCGCAAAGAATATACCGAACAAACGTCGATACAAAAGATTTTTAAAGAAGATTTTTTTGGGGAAAAATTTATATTGTACGTGCAAGGTTAAAAATTTAGGTTATTTTAAAAATTGGGAAGAAAAGCCTAAATACCTATATTTTGTTCAAATTTTCTGTGGTATTAAGTATGAAAGTATTAAGTATTACAGTTTTAACAATGTCTAAGTATTTGATTATTAGTTTATTATCTCGACTTTAATACTTTATACTTAGATACTTTATACCTTTTGAGAAATGCAAAAAGACTAATGTTCTTTTTGCATTTTTTTATTTGACACATATTGTCCCCATTGCGTGTTATAAGTATGTATGCGATTGGTTTGTGCGCCAGTGCTGTCCACGACCGAAAAGCCTTTATTGACCCATTCAAATATGCTGCCGTACAGGTTTTGTACGTTTTTGAAGCCCATGGCTTGCAGTTTTTCGCCTATTTTTTCGCTCCGATAACCGATAGAACAATACACCACAATCGGTGTATTTTTAGGAATGTCGCTCACATTTTTTTCATTAAATCCTTCATAACCAATGTGTTGTGCGTCTTTTATGTGGCTCACGTCGTATTCGTTGCGCTCGCGCGCATCGAGTAGCACGTAATCTTGTTGGTGTTTGCTAAGTTCGGTGCAACTAATGGTCGGCACCGTGAATTGCAATAACGTACTGACCGTTGCATCAAAAACTTTACTACTGCAATGCGGATGCGTTTTTGACTGTCCGCAAGCTACTTCCGAAACGAGTAGGCAAAACATTAAAAGGTATAAAAATTGTTTTCGTTTCATGTATAGGCATTAAAAAACCGTTGAATATATTAATATTCAACGGTTTTTTTAATTTTTTATTGCGACGTTTAAGTGAGAGAGGGCACCGGCTTTACCCCCCAGTAAACCGGGCCACACTCCACTACTTAAAACCCGAAGGTCTTAACGTCTTTTATATCTTCATGCTAAAGCATTTTCATTTGGGTTACGCTACTTTTCCTAACATACTGCTTGTAAAAGGCGTTGCATACAAGATAGGCAAATTCTGTTCCAATTTTTCAGATAGCGTTTTTATATCTTGTTTGTACTCTTGTTGGCTGCTATATTCTTTCCAAAACACGAGTCCTTTTTCAACTTCGTTCAACCATATTTGATAATACAAATGATTGTTTTGGTAAAAAAACTTAGTCAATAATGTTGTCTTTGAGTTCATCTTGAGTTGATGTTTTAAAGGTAACGTATAACCATAAGATTATGCAACAAATATATATTAATTTTTTAATTTTAACATACATAATAACGCACTTTTTGTGACAGCTTTTTCTTCTTTTTTCTACTCTTTTTTTATTCATCATTAAAATAAATATGCCATTTTGACAGCTATTTTCGACTGGCATATCTTTTGAAATCAATAAGAGTATAACAATCTATTTATTTACTAATAAGTAAAACTTAACTAAAATATTTACGTATGAAAACAGGTAATATCTCCGTCCAAACCGAGAATATCTTTCCTATCATCAAGCAGTTTTTATATTCTGACCAAGAGATTTTTCTTCGCGAATTGGTCTCAAATGCCGTCGATGCTTCTACAAAATTAAAGACTTTGTCTCGAAAAGGCGACTTTACGGGCGAAGTTGGCGATTTGACAATCCAAGTCATTGCTGACAAAGCAGCCAAGACTTTGACCATCCGCGATCGCGGTATTGGCCTTACGGAAGAAGAAGCTGAAAAATACTTGAATCAAGTTGCATTCTCATCGGCGCAAGAATTTATTGAAAAATATAAAGGCGAAGCCAATATAATAGGACATTTTGGCTTAGGTTTCTATTCAGCATTCATGGTAGCTGACAAGGTCGAATTTGTGACTAAAAGCCATAAAGAAAATACCAAATCTGTGGTATGGTCTTGCGACGGAAATCCGAGTTATTCGATTGGCGAATCTGACAAAACAGATCGTGGAACCGACGTGGTGTTGCACATCACAGACGATGCGGTAGAGTACCTCGAAGACGGCCGTATAGAAGGTCTTTTACGCAAGTACTGTAGATTTTTACCGATCGAAATCCAGTTTGGAACACGTACCGAAACCACTTACGAAGGCGAGGGCGAAGACGAAAAAGCAATTGATACCGAAGTGGCGAATGTCGTAAATAATCCAGCACCACTTTGGAAAAAACAACCATCGGAATTGACCGAAGAAGATTATGTGAGTTTTTATCACGAGCTTTATCCTGGTAGTTCAGATCCATTGTTTTGGATTCACCTCAACATCGATTATCCGTTTAATCTGACTGGTGTTTTGTATTTCCCGAAACTATCGAACAATCTCGAAGTGCAGAAAAACAAAATTCAACTTTACTCTAACCAAGTATATGTGACGGACGAGGTAAAAGAAATCGTACCAGAGTTTTTGACGTTGTTGCATGGCATCATCGATTCGCCAGATATTCCGTTGAATGTGTCGCGTAGTTATTTGCAAAGCGATAAAGAAGTGAAAAAAATAACTGGCTATATAACCAAAAAAGTAGCCGATAAGTTGCACGACCTTTACAAAAATGATCGTGAAGATTTTAATGCCAAGTGGAAAGACATCGGTATGTTCATCAAATACGGAATCCTTTCGGACGAAAAATTTGATGAGCGCGCACGTCCTTTTGCCTTGCTAACGAGCGTGGACAAATCTTGCCGCACCATCGAAGAATATAAGGAGTTGATAAAGGCAACGCAAACCGATAAAAACAACAAAATCATTGCGCTTTATACCAACAACGACGCTATGCAAGACGGCTACATACAAGCAGCGCAACAGCGTGGCTACGATGTGTTGTTCATGGATCAGATGCTCGATAACCATTTTATGCAACACGTGGAGCATAAAGGTAGCGACATCAGTTTTGTGCGTGTGGATTCGGATACCATCAATAATTTGATTCAGAAAGATGAAAAATTTGAATCCGTTTTGTCCGAAGATGAGCAAAAAACGGTAGAAACGGTATTTAAAGGCATCGTTACAGACAAAGGCGCAAACGTAACTTTGACTGCACTAAGTCCTGATGATCAGCCAATTACGATTACACGTGCCGAGTTTATGCGCCGATATATGGATATGCAAAAAATGAACGGACAAGCTGCCGCGATGTTCGGCGACATGGGCGATATGTACAATGTGGTCGTGAATACCAATCACCCATTGGTGGTCACTAAATTATTACAATTTGAGGATAAAACGGCGCAAGACTCTTTCGCTACGCACTTGTATCAACTTTCGTTGCTCGGTCAAGGCATGTTGAAAGGTGCTGATTTGACGGCATTTATACAATCAAGTTTGGCTTATATTAAGTAAAAGTAAGCGACCTCCCTAAATCCCTCCAAAGGAGGGACTTTCCATCGTAGAGGCAAGTTTCAATAGTAAAGAAATTGATTTTTAATATAAAAACGCTCGTAGTGCATTGTTGCTACGAGCGTTTTTTTGTTTATCAATAAAAGGTTCAGTTTAAAATCTTTGGTTTTTCTTTTTTATTTTAGCTTAAAATAAAATATTGAACAAGTTGTTTAGTATTTTTGTAGATTCGTAGTACAAAACAAAGATTTTATGAAAATAATAGACCATATCGGGATTGCTGTAAAAGACCTTGAAGCAAGTAATATTCTGTTTTCAAAATTACTTGGCAAATTGCCTTATAAGATAGAAGAAGTCGCAACCGAAGGCGTGAATACTTCATTTTTTGCAGTCGATGATTCGAAAATAGAGTTGCTCGAAGCCACAAATCCCGACAGTCCAATCGCAAAATTCATCGAAAAACGTGGCGAAGGTATTCATCATATCGCTTTTGAGGTTGCTGATATTCGAGCCGAAATGCTACGTTTGCAACAAGAAGGCTTCACGCTACTCAATGCCGAACCCAAGCGCGGCGCGGACAATAAGTGGGTTTGTTTTTTGCATCCCAAAGGCACAAATGGCGTTTTGGTAGAGTTGTGTCAAAGTATGGATTTGGGTAATCAACAATCTAAACTTTAACCACAATGAGATTCCAACACAAAATACAAACGTTTTTGACCAAAGGATTTTGGTCGGGTATTTGGTACGCCATTCGTGAAATAGCGTTGATTGTAATTGGCGTGCTATTAGCGATTTGGTTTACCAATCTGAATGATGCGCGAAAAGATAAAGACTTAGAAATCAAAACTTTACGTGCGCTGAGCGCTGGTCTTCGACAAGACTCTTCTGATATTGAAGGCAATATACGCGCCTTAAAAGAAATATCAGGGCGCAGAAAAAAAGCGATGCAAATCTTTGAAGGCAAAATGCCTTTGGATTCGCTTGATGGCGGTTCATTTATCAGTAGTTATGTTGTTTTTCTGAACAATATTGCGCCTTACGAAAACCTGAAATCAGTCGGACTCGATAAAATAACAAATGATAGTTTGCGCACGCAAATCATCACGCTTTTTGAGTTGGATTATAGAAATTTCATCCGCATGGAGCAGCAAATCAATGATTCTAAAAGTGAAAAGTTAAACCGATATTCAGAAATGGGCTTGTATCATTTTTATCAAAAAAAATCATTTGCCGCTTTCGTGCAGCTACTTGCCAAAGATAAAAATTTTGTTTTTGAAAATTTCATTGCTGCACAAAAAGAAGATATGCTACGCAACCGGTACTTGGAACTGCAACCAAAATTGAATCGTTTAATTCGGAATGTGGAGAGGGAATGTAAAAAGTAGTTTTATTTCAATATTTAAATCGAAAACGATAAAAATTTTTTATTTTTTAGTATTTTTGCAGTAATTTATCTTCACAAGCCTGTTTAAAATATTGATTAGGTCTGCTGTAATTCGGCAGATAGCTTACGCAAGTAAGTAAAAACGTTAGTTATTTAGTACGTCATTATAAAAGAATTGATAAAAGTTTAAATATCAATAACAGAAAGTTTTGACCCATTTTTAAACAAAGAATATCAACAGGCTTGGAAGATTTTTAAGTGAACAATGAATGAGATAAATTCACAAAACAAAAAGGAAATATTTGATATTTTTAGTGCAATGCAAGATGAGAAAGATCTTCTTGCGCTAATTAACTATGTTGGTCAATGCCTCTACGGACAAAAAACAAAATCACTTCGCTTAAAACAACTTACTTACCAAGCTAATCATAAAAATCACTCGAAAAGTCGCTACGAAAAATTTACTATTGTTAAAAAAAATGGGAAAAAAAGAGAGATTTATGCTCCTAATAAAACTTTAAAATACATTCAAAAATGTTTAAATATAGCTTTAAACACCATTTTTACGCCACATCATGCCGCAAAAGGCTTCGTTCCCAATAAATCTATCAAGGATAATGCTATCCTTCATGTAGGCACTATTTATGTTTATAATATTGATTTAAAAGATTTTTTTACAAGTATTGACAAATCTCGTATTTGGGCTTGTTTAAAAAATCCACCATTCAAACTTAATGCTGAAAGAGCGCGCGTCGCTGATTTTATCGCAGGATTATGTTGTGAAAAATTAAGTGTAGAAAGGTTAAATAATAATAATGAATGGGGAACAATTGAAAAATTTGTTTTGCCGCAAGGCGCGCCTACTTCTCCTACGTTGAGTAATGTCGTTACACAACGATTGGATTATTTATTATCGGCGGTAGCTAAAAAATTTGGCTTGAAATACAGTCGGTATGCTGACGATATTACTTTTTCTTCGATGCACAACGTGTATCAAAAAGACAGTGAGTTTTTAAAAGAAATACATCGAATCATTACAGAACAAAATTTTTATATCAATGAAAGTAAAACACGCTTACAAGTTCAAGGTAATTTTAGACAAGAAGTGACAGGAGTTGTTGTAAATGAGAAATTGAATGTTCGTAAATCTTACATAAAAGAGGTTCGTAAATGGTTGTATCTATGGGAAAGACATGGTTATGATAATGCGAATAATTGGTATTTGATAGCAAAAACAAAAGTTATTCGCCAAAAAAACAAAGGATTACATTTAGAAAATGTCATTGATGGGAAATTGAATTACTTGAAAATGATTGTTGGTTCTGACGATAGTAGATACAAAGGATTAAATAAACGTTTTGAGGTATTAGCTAATAAAAAAGAGGAAAAACCAAAAGAGGAAAAACCAAGTAGGGAAGTAGAAAGACGTAATGAAATTGATTTATCTAAACATAAACCAAGTGAAACAAAAAAATTATTGCAACAATTTAGGACTGCCCAAAATCCTAACGAAGGATTAAAATATTTGATACACGACTTTGATAATGCAGAAGAATTTGATTTAAACAAGCTAATAAAAACAGCTAATAAAGAACTAAAAGATAATTCTTTACATGGTAATATTCCGAGTTCTTTGTATGCAAGGATAGATACGTTTATTAATAACAACAGTAAAGATAAACATTGGACTTCATTTAGAAAAAAATATATTTTTGGTTGGGCAAGTGATGAAATAAAAGATTGGTCTAAAAATAATCCTTTTTCTCATCCTATCAATAATGACAAATTTAGAGAAAATATAATTGCTTTTAGGAAAACAATAAGAATTCAAGATAATCTAAAAGAAATTATTGAATTGGCTGCAAAAGAAAAACTTAGCACCGATTTTGCTAAATTTGAAATTGACTATGTCAATGTTGAAAGTGCTGATTTGCCGTTAGATGTTGATAAATTTAGCCTAGGAATTAGAGGCATATTTAGCACAATTAGAGATAATATTTCTAAAAGTAAAAAAATAAAAATAGAATATATTGGTAAAGCCAGATATAAAAGACTGAGAATTATTCATGTCGATTCTACTTCAACTAAACCTTTGGACGAAATAAATACAGATGAAGGAAATTTTCAGGAAATTTTCAAGAATTTTTTCCAAGTATGTGATTGGTCTATAACTTCTAAAAATCCTGACGAAAATTATAATATAATTAATTTTTTGTCAGAAAAAAATAAAGAAAGTAAAGAAAAAATAGACGAAGATGAAATTTTAGGTTTTACTCATGAATTAACTTTTTATTGAAAATGAAAAAAATATACCTTTTTGACGATAATCAATATGGACAAATGTCTCAAAATTACCGCTTTGATTTTATCAAAAAATTGAATGAATATCCTTTTATTAATTACGTTTCTAATAGACAGCAAATTTTAGATTGGGACAATACTGCCTGTATAATGATACATGACTCATTTCCTGATGCTGATTTTAAAATAGAGCTAATTAGCCAAGCAAAACAATGTAAAATCCCTTTTGTTATTTTTAGTAATGGTCACATAAATACTAATGTACTCCAAGTTGAAGAATTGAAAATAGGAATAGTAGGAATGAAAAAAGATAGATTTTATGATAATCTTGTTCCTTTTTTAGATAGTTACATGCTTGATAGCAAAATAGATTTAGACCTTTTAGCATATAGTAATAAATATGTCATACGAAAAACAACAATTATTTTATCAAAGTTCAATGATATATTCTTTGGTCTAAAAGATTTTGATTATTCATTAATATTTGAAGAAAATAGCGAAGCCTACAAATATTTAAAAGAAGTTTTCTATTTCTGTTACAATGGTAATTACAAAAATGAATTAGAAAATTATGAAACAATTGTTTATGATAAAGTTATTAGAGTAGATGATTTTAAAGCTAAAATAAATGAATTGATTCAAAAAATAAAAGATAAATACAAATGAAAGATAAGATTTTGTTTATACTTTACAATGGGAGTACAATAGCAAGTTATTTTGGAAGTCCTACACTTAAATATGATTCTAAAAAAACTGATTTAGAACTGCATGAATGGCTAGTTTTTCAATTGAAAAAAGAAGAATATAAGAATATTGAAAAAATTGTCATTCCGATTTATCTTGGTTCAGAAGATTACGATTTTACTGGACTAAGAATTGGTATGCATATCAGACTTTCGGAGGAATTAGGAAATAAACGTTATTTGCCGCTTATTTTTTTGTCTGAGCCATCTAAGGAAGATATTTTATTTGAACAAGTAGATGATAAAAAAGAGAAGACTGCAACACTTTTGACAACAGTAAATACAAAGCTTGTCAAGATGGAAGTAGGCGCTATTCAAGATGCAATAGATAATTTTTCTGAACCGCTTGATGAGCAAAAACTAAAAGTAGAGGTCTTACCTAAGCTCATTGTAGAAAACCAACGCGACTCTAATCATCAATTGGCAAATGAATGGGGCTGTTTCCGTTTGGCAAAATTTGAAGGTTTAGATTTAACTGAAACTCAAAAATTGCCCGCTGACTTGTATTTCAAGTATAAGTATCACTTATCGGGTACAAATTTAAAATCTACACCTATTATTCCTCATGATTTATCCACAAAAGATTGTAAAGCATTATTGATTGATGATAATGCAAATACAGGCTGGCGTCAAATAATAGAACACACGTTAAAAACGCAAGTTACATCAGGAGCTATTGCAGTAGATACGATTCTATCGGAAGCTGATTTTAATACAAAATCAGAAGCAGACTTGTTACAGTATGATGTCGTTTATTTAGATTTACGTCTTGTGAAAAATGAAAATCATGCTAAAATTAGTGATTTTTCAGGTGCTAAAATTCTGAAAAAAATAAAAGCAATTAATCGTGGGGTACAAGTAATTGTGCTAACTGCTTCAAATAAAGCTTGGAATATGGAACATTTGCTTTCAGAAGGAGCAGATGGTTATTACATCAAAGAGTCGCCCGAAATGTTTGTTTCTGATGAATTTAGTAAAGAAAATTATGAAAATTTAGTAGAAACGAGTAAAAAATGCCTTAATAGAGGCTATTTGAAAGAGAGTTTTACAAAACATCAAATTATCAATAATAAAATTGATTCGCTTTTAACCCTATCTTCCATTACTACTGAAAAACAAGAATTTTTAAAAGAAGCTAAAATTTATTTTAATATGTCTTTCGAGTTGCTTTATACAGCATCTAATGAAACAGACAACGACAATCGTAAAAATAAATTTGGATTTGCATATCTTTCATTATTCAAGGTTGTAGAAAGAATTAATAAGTACTTTAAAGATGCTTCTTCTTTAACATCATTTCCTAATTACTGCTTTAATGAAAGTAATTTAAATGATGATCCAAGTTCAGTTGGTAATTATGCAACTGGAAGAAATCTTAATAGAGATGCTCTTAAAGAATTTCCAACATTGTCATGGATATGTATAGATTTACTTTCTTTGTCTTCACATGATTTAATTAGAAGAATATATTGGGCAATTAAAAGAAGAAATAAGTTCATTCATGCTGATTCAAGTATAGAAGGAGAACAAAAGAGAGAATGTAGGAGAATTGACAATGAAGATGGTTATACAGACTTTCTTAATATTTTAGAAAAAATCATTCTACAAATTCCTTAATCCTAAAAATATGAAAATAGCACTTTTTCAATTCAACGCACACGTTGGAAATTTTGATGGCAACGTAGCCAAAATGCTCAAAGGCGTAGCCGATGCGAAGGCGCAAGGCGCGGACATTGTTTGTTTTCCTGAGTTGGCCACTTGTGGTTATCCTGCGAAAGACTTTTTGGAATTCGATGATTTTATCAAAGAATGTGAACGTGCGGTGCGGACTTTGGCTGCTGCTGCACAAGACATCGCGATTTGTGTAGGTTCTCCAACAAAAAACCCTGATATCGAAGGTAAAGATTTATACAATTCTTGTTATTTTTTAGCCGATGGCAAAATAAAACACGTACAGCATAAAACGCTTTTGCCGACCTATGATGTGTTTGATGAATACCGTTATTTTGAACCCGCTTCGGAGTTCAAAACAGTGACTTATAAAGGTAAAAAAATTGCGTTGTCTATTTGTGAAGATATTTGGAATGTCGGCAACGAAAATCCACTTTACACCATTTGTCCCTTGAACGAAATGATGGACGAAAAACCCGATTTCATCTTGAATGTATCAGCTTCGCCTTTCAATTATGTGCATGGCGACGAGCGTTTGCACGTTTGTAGAGCAAATGTAGAACGCTACCAAATTCCCTTGTTTTACGTCAATCATGTAGGCGCGCAAACCGAATTAATTTTCGATGGTGGCTCAGTGGTAACTTCTCCAAATGGCAAAATTTATGATGAAATGCCATATTTCGTAGAAGAAATGCGTGTTTATGACCTCGAAGACGTGATAAAAGGCGAAAAAGAAAACCTGCAAGCAAAAAATAAAATCGAACTCATTCACGATGCTATCGTGTTGGGCATTAGAGATTATTTTGGAAAACTAGGTTTGAAAAAAGCGATTTTAGGCTTGTCTGGCGGCATAGATTCTGCTTTGACGGCTGCACTTGCGGTGCGTGCTTTGGGTGCAAAAAACGTTCGTGGCGTGTTGATGCCTTCGCAATATTCGTCTGATCACTCCGTCAATGATGCACGACAATTGGCGCAAAACCTTGGTATTCAATACGATTTGGTGCAGATTTCGCCGATGTACGATACGTACATGAAATCGCTCGAACCGCATTTTTTCGGTAAACCTTTTGACCTTACCGAAGAAAACCTACAAGCACGAATTAGAGGCACATTGTTGATGGCTTTTTCTAATAAATTTGGTAATATTTTATTAAACACAAGCAATAAAAGTGAAATGGCGGTTGGTTACGGCACGCTTTACGGCGATATGTGCGGTGGACTTTCGGTTTTGGGCGATGTGTATAAAATGCAGGTTTATGAGTTGTCGCATTATGTGAATAAAGATGAAGAAGTAATTCCTGCAAACTCAATTCAAAAGCCGCCTTCTGCCGAGTTGCGTCCAGGTCAAAAAGACAGCGACAGCTTGCCTGAATATGATATTTTAGATAAAATTCTCTACGAATACATCGAAAATCGTCAAGGTCCAAAGGAAATTATAGCAATGGGTTACGATGAGGCATTGGTGCGTCGCGTCTTGCGTTTGGTCAATATCAACGAATTTAAACGTCATCAAACCGCACCTGTTTTAAGGGTTTCGCCAAAGGCATTTGGTAGTGGACGGAGGATGCCGATTGTTGGGAAGTATTTGTCGTAAAGCCCTAAAGAATAGATTTTTGATGCTAGATTGGTAAAATTTTCTGGATAAATTAAAGTCAAAGCAAAATATATTATTTATTTTTGCAAAAAACATCATTTAAATAATTATGAGTAAAACAGGAGAAAGCATTTATATCAAAAATTTTGGAGGTATCGAAGAGGCTTTAATACCACTCAATGATATTAATATTTTTATTGGACCACAGGCTTCGGGAAAAAGTGTGACAGCTAAATTAGTGTACTTTTTTAAAACATTTTGGGGA
>JAYUJV010000672.1:0-4461 GCA_043764975.1 Saprospirales bacterium | reverse complement strand
TGGTAGAACTCTATACACAACAAGACTTGACTGGGCTTTCGGAACTTTTTAAATCCGATAATAGTATGGATCAATATAGCGACGTTATACTCAACAATCGCAATCGTAATTGGATACCAGTTATGCAGCAAAAAATGAAAAAACACAGCTATTTTTTTGCAGTCGGTGCTGGTCACTTGATAGATGAAAAAGGTGTGATTGCCCTGCTTCGCAAAGCTGGTTATACGCTAAAGCCTATTTTTTTTAAGGTTAAAAAATAAACTTTTATTTTGTTAATAAATTGGTAATCAGTTGTTAATACATTTATAATTAAAAATGTATTAACAAAAGCCATATTCAATTTTCTATCCTAAAAGTAAATTCGTACCTTAGCGAATTAAACTACAAAAATAGATTTTAACATACTATGTCGAATATAAATATTGCAACATTCATAGATCATACGCTGCTAAAGGCGGATAGTACTTTAGATCAGGCAAAATTGATTTGTAAAGAGGCGCTCGAACATCGTTTTGCAGCTGTTTGCGTATCTCCGTATTTCACGAAAGAAGCAGCTCAAATTTTACTTGATTCGGGTATCAAAATGGCTACGGTCGTTGGTTTTCCGATGGGTTTTAATGTGATTCCTGCCAAGGTCGAAGAAATAAAAAAAGCTATACATGAAGGTACTGACGAACTTGATGTAGTCATCAATCTGAATGCCGTCAAGAGTCAAAATTGGAGTTATGTGCGCAACGAAATAGATACTATCGTGATGGCCACGCATTTGCACGGCAAAAAAATAAAAGTAATCTTAGAAACTGGTCTGCTGACGGCCGACGAAATCAAAAGATTGTGTGATATATGCAATCCACTGATGCCCGATTTTGTGAAAACATCAACTGGTATGAACGGTAACGGCGCAACACCCGAAATCGTGAAAATTTTGAAATCTTATTTGGATCCTAAAATAAAAATAAAAGCCTCTGGCGGTATCAAAACCTTAAAAGATGCTTTGGCGCTCATCGAAGCTGGCGCGCACCGCATTGGTACTTCATCGGCGATAGCTATGTTGGCCGAACAAAATAACAATCGATAATCATCAATAGAAAATACCATGAAATACTTACTTATTATTTGGTGTTGCTTGTTTTACACAACGCTAAATGCTCAAAATATATCAGTAACCGAAGAGCCACTTATTACCCAGATGATGACTCGTTTCAAGGAATTGAACAAATCTGAAAAAAATATCAGCGGTTGGCGCGTGCAACTCACGGCCACGACTGATCGCAAACAGATGGAAGAATTGATGCGTAGTTTTGAAGTCAAATATCCAGAAACACCTTTGAATTGGATCCATGCCAAGCCATATTATCAGCTTCGCGTAGGTGCATTTGCGACTAGAACTGAATCGCTAAAGTTACTAAATCTTGTCAAGATAGATTTTCCTTCAGCGATATTGGCTCAAGACAATACTATTCGCCCAGCAGAATTGGCGACTATAAAAGTAAAGTAATTTTTTTATATTAGAACAAAAGCGAATGACATAATATACTGTTTATGAGTGTGTTATGTCATTTTTATTAAATAATAAGTATTTTCTAAAAATATAATTTTCTAATTTTCACATGAGTTTATCTGCATCAAATCGAAACAGCACAACCGATCACATAGATTGGTGGACGCTCGGTCTCATGGTTTCGCTGACGATCGTAGGTCTGTTTATGATATATGCCGTTGGTTTCGGAAAACAAGGTTATCCCGAAGATTTACTAGAGTTTATCACTAAAACAACGGTTGGGAAGCAAATTGTTTGGGTCATTATTTCATTCATCGGCTTCATATTCGTGATGCTCGTGGACTGGAAATTGTGGAGAGCCTTGTCCTATATTATTTTTGGTTTTAGTTTATTGTTGCTACTTTTAGTACCATTTATCGGCACCGAAATCCACGGTCAGCGTTGTTGGTTTGGGTTCGGAAGCGCTACTTTTCAACCATCAGAATTTGGTAAATTTGCTACGGCGTTGGCACTGAGTAGTTACCTCAGCACATATAGTACCAATCTGCAACAATGGCGCTCTATCTTGATAGCTGGCAGTATCGTCGGTTTGCCTATATTGTTGATACTGTTACAACCCGATGCAGGTTCGGCTTTGGTTTTTATGTCATTTAATTTGGTTTTGTTTCGCGAAGGCTTCACGCCTTGGCCATTTATTGTTGCTTTTTCGTTGATTACTTTATTCATATTATCGTTTATCTTTACGGCAAGTTGGGTTATGTTTTACTTACTTCTGCTTGGCGTATTATTGATCATCATGAATATAAAATACAACAAAGCATATTGGTTATTGGGTTTTACGATGCTGGTTAGTGTCGGGATATTGGGCATTATACAAAACAGATTTGAAGAAGTATTAGTCGCTTCTTTAGTTATGTATTTGGTTGTAGCGGCTATACAATGGTACGCAAATCGCAAAATAGCACGACAAATTGTGTTACAATCTTTTTTTATAGCCTTGGCTGCTATTTTTTGCTTTTCGATCGAATTTGTAACGCAACGCCTCATGCAACCGCACCATCGGGTGCGACTCGAAGTTTGGCTTACGCCTAATAAATGCGATCCGCGAGGCGCATTATACAATGTGTTACAGTCAAAAATGGCGATAAGCTCAGGCGGTTTGCAAGGCAAAGGGTTTCTGGAAGGTGCTATGACGAAGCTCAATTATGTGCCTGAACAAACGACAGATTTTATTTTTTGTACTATAGGCGAAGAACAGGGTTTTATAGGTAGCTTTATCGTCATCGGCTTGTTTGCAGCGTTGTTGATAAGGATGGTTTTTCTGGCCGAACGACAGCGAAATACCTATTCTCGGATTTATATATATTGTATCATCGGCATTTTGTTTTTCCACTTTTTCTTGAATATTGGTATGACAATGGGCTTGGTGCCAATCATCGGTATCCCCCTGCCTTTTGTGAGTAAAGGCGGCTCTTCGTTACTATTTTTTACGATTATGATGGCCGTTGTCCTAAAATCTGATAGTTATAGATACTCGGTATAAGATTTTTATTTTAACGAACAAAGCCTTGCAAATCATTGATTTACAAGGCTTTGTTCGTTTTGAAAACGGCTTTTATTTTTTCAATTCAAGACGTAAATCCTTCACATAATCAATTGTTACACCTACGAGCATAGCAATTTTGGTATCATCAAAATCGGTGTAGCATATTAATGAAGTAACGTATCTTCTGTTTATTTTATTTTCTTGAATTAAATGAGCTTTTGCTAATCCAATTTGAAACCCTTTTTCAATAATTTGATCATAAGTACTCATTACAAAGTCTTTTAATGGTGTTTGAAAGGAAAGAAAGATAGCTACTTACCGAGTCATAAGTTTTAGTATTAAAAAAAATTATTTTTTCAATTCAAGACGTAAATCCTTTACATACTCAATCGTTACACCTACAAGTGTAGCAATTTTGGTATCATTAAAATCGGTAGAAATGATTAATGAAGTAACGAAATCTCTGTTTTTTTGTAATTCTTTATCAAACGCTCCTTTTTCAATACCTTTTTCAATTAATAAATCGTAAGTACTCATTGTAAAATCTTTTAATGGTGTTTGAATGCTGCGAACAATATTTTCCATTTCATTGCCGCTGAGTTCTATATTTTTATACAAATATACGAAAATTAAGTTTAAAAACTGCTCGTTGCCTTCAAAATATTTTTCTGCGGTAATAAAAATTGTTTCAAAATGGTTGCGAATATACTCCGTATCGCGAATATGCGACATCGCCAGAAAAACATTTAACAATTTTCCGATGCCCATATCTATTAATTCTGCATCTGTATAATCTCCTAAATTGGTAAGCTGATAGGCGAAATTTGGAATATATTGTTTCAAAACATCGTCTATGCCTTCAAAATATTCATGAAATGGACGTACTTTCCATTCGCCTTCGCCATGATAAATGATGATGGGTATTACGACCGTTAGTTTTTGTTTGTCTTTTATTTGCTGTTCTAAATGCTCAATGATGTAACGCATCAACTGTACATGCGGTTCATTGACTACATAACTTTTATGTTCAAACAAAAAAGCCACCTTGATATTGGTCGTTTTGTACTTCGCAGACCAAACCAAATCTGAAAAGTATTCTTCTAAACTTGGCGTAACATAGCTTGTTGCTTCTAATGTAAGACTTTGTAAATCAATGTTTTGCACCAAACGTTTGTCCATAAAATGTTCGATGTAGCTTTGAGCTACATCAAGGTACGAAAATGTACTTTTGAAAAAAGCATCGTGCGAATTGACCGCTTTTTTACTTTTAGGTTTCGCTTTTGCTTGTTTTTTGGCCATGCGTAATTTTTTTTAATGGCGCATTCAAGTAATAAATGCAACTATGATAATTAAGAATATTGTTTAACTAAAAGTTTATCAAGACGTTGTTTTGGAGATTCGAAATCGAGCCTTT
>JAYUJV010000671.1:0-13280 GCA_043764975.1 Saprospirales bacterium | reverse complement strand
CGCGACGATACAAAATTGGCTCGTCGCAAGCTGCACAAGCGATGTCGTAACCAGATCCGCCCATGCTTTCGGCTAAGACTCGAAACGGATCCACGCCTCCAAAAGTAGAAATGCCGTGTATCAAAGTAGAGCTACTGCCCAAACCCCAATATCTCGGAAACTCTAATTGAGTACTGCAATGATACGCCAATTCGGGATTCATAAACACTGGATTTTGAACAAATACGGCTTTCAAGATACCCGATAATGTATCTGCTACTTGCGGAATAGTACAAGCCTTTATGTCAAATTTTTGATGCCCAAAAATACCCTCGAACCAGCAATCTTGCTCATGATCGTAGCTTTTCCAATAGATAGCTGGCGTATCGTTGGCAGATGTTTCCACGCGTAATTTTTGACCCAATCGTGTCGGTACAGCGAGTGCCAAAGCACCGTCGAGTACAAAATATTCGCCACTGAGCAAGAGTTTTCCGTTGGAATGTATAGTCATTTATTATAGAAATAGTAAAAATTTAGGTATTCGTCAAGCATACCATAAATTCTAAGTTTAGCAAATTTGCCGTTTCAATTAACAATATACAATTAGCAATAAACAATAATTATTACAAAATTTGCTTATTGTTTATTGTAAATTGTATTGATTTTTTAGCAAATATTATGTATTCACTTTGTTCGATAAATCGCTAAATAATTACTAAAATGGATTATTTAAACGATTGTTTAATTTTATTTAAACAATTGTTTAAATAATGTAAATATATTACTATGAAGATAGAAAAAGTAGAATTTCTGAATTTAACGCTCAAAAAGCTGCTTTTTTATACTCAATCTATGGTGTTCGACATGATAAATGCTAAAATACAACATTTCTCTCAAAGTCAGTTTACCGAGCAATGGGTGTGGCAAGAGGTACGAATCCAATTGTTTTTCATCATAATGAGCCAATTGTTTTTCTAATTTGTCAATTGACTTTTGTAAGTGATTTATCAATGTAGTTTTTTGTGTAAACACAACCAATTGAGGCATAAATTGTTTCGTAGATTTTCCGCCTGCGGCCAGTTTTGCATGATATTTCAGTACCAATTCGTCATAAGTTCTGCCTTCTCGATTTGGCTTTCCAAACATCAAGCGAAGCATAAATCTAGGTAGCGAAAAAGCCAAATTAATTGGCGCAACTGCCTTTACGATATGCTCAAGTTGCTGACCTGCCGACCATTTTTCAGCTGCTGCATATATAAAATCTGATTCGTTCATGCCACTCAAATCAGTCAAGAATTGAGCATGATTGTTTATTATTTTCTTAATAATGTCTGCTTTTGTCATTGTGTTTGGTATTTTATAAGCGTTTTTATAAAGATAAAAAAAATCTTTTAAACTTTCATTTACTCGTTACTTAAAAGCTAGGTATAGAGTCTTCCGTTTTTCCTTATTTCTTGAATTGTGCTACTGCTTTTTTATACAAATAGCCTTACAACAAATCATCTTTCCACTCTTGCTCGAACCAGTTTAAGGCTTTATGCACCAATTCGGACTCGAAACCTTTTTGGAGGGCGTACATAAATAGTTTTTGGCGGCGCAAATATTGATCTGGCTCTGCCAAAAGCCTTGATTTTTTGACCACACAGTCTTGTATGCCTTTAAAATAATCCGCGTCGTCCCACTGATTCAAGGCTTTTTTGATACTGTATTCCGATACTTTTTTGGATTTCAGTTCCAGCCGAATCCGAATCCTGCCCCAGCGTTTGATGTTAAATTTACCTTGTGCATACATTTGCGCAAAGCGTTCTTCGTCCAAAAAATTCTCACTAATCAAGTCCGCAATCACGGCTTCGAGGTCTTCGCCAAAACAACCCAACTCAATCAGTTTCGAGCGCACTTCGCTATGACATCGCTCTTGATACGCGCAATAATGCTGCATCTTGAGTAGTGCCGTATGCCTATCAGTATATTTTCGCTGCGGTTTTCTGTCGAACATGAATCGTGTGTACTATTTATTTTAATTATAAAAAATTGATTATCAATAATTTATGATAAAAACATTTTTAATTATTTATTATTAAAGCCTAAATTTTGAAATAAAAGACAATGATAAAAATAAAAAATCAATTTAAATAAGTTTTTGCTCACAGATTACACAGATTAACACAGATGTCACTTATACCATTTTTTGTATTATCTTATTTGTGTTAATCTGTGAAATCTGTGAGCCATTTTCTCTCAGGACATACGATTAGTTCTCACGACTCACGAAAAAATTGCGAACAGCAATTTCTCTCACGACTCACGATTTCTCACGACTTTCGACTTTCGATTCTCGATAATTCCCCTTTTCCATAAAAAAAACACAATCGTAACCAACTTTGCGTCCATTTCTGTTATCTTTGCAAAAAACAAAAGTCATGAAGTACTTATTAATATTAATCTCGGCCATCGGATTGTTCGGTTGCAAAGGCGCGGATGAAAAAATACCAGCCTATATATACATAAAACCATTTGCATTGACCACCACGGCAGAGCAAGGCTCGGCATCGTCGAGTATCACGGAAGGTTGGGTGTATATCAATCAGGAGTTTATAGGTGCATATTCGTTGCCCGCTACCGTTCCGTTTTTGAGCGATGGACAAACTCGAATCACGATTTTTCCTGGCGTGCATGAAAATGGCTTGGCGGAATTTCCGAATATTTATGATTTTTATCAGCAATTTGAGGTCAATAAAGTGGTGACACCAGCCAAAGTTGATACTTTAGCGCCAAGCACGACCTATTATCCGAATACGGCTTTTGCGAGCGTCGAAAACTTTGAAGCCAGCAATAGTTTTACTTACAAGACAGCATCGGTAGGCGGCAAAATGATTTTGAGTAATGTAGGCGCGCTAGAAGGCAAGTCTTGTGGTTTGATAAAATTACAAGCAAAAGATACCATTTATGCCACTTCGGCAGGTAGCGTGAATGTTATGAAAAATGTCTTGAACAACGGTAGTCCATCGTATGTGGAACTGAATTACAGCTCCGATGTGGACATAGAAGTTGGTATGAATGGCATCGACAAAAACTCGGGACAAGAGGTTTATCAATCTATTGCTTTTTTTAAAGGTAAAAAAGAGTGGCGAAAAATATACGTAAATTTGCGAAATGTTATCTTCGATAATCGCTATTCGGCGTATCGTTTGGTCTTGAGTGCTTCGTTACCCATCGCAAACGGAAAGGTTTCGCAAGACGCTGGCGAGGCGCGTTTTGACAACATAAAAGTTGTGTATAGATAGTTTTTAGTCAGTTATTTCAATTTTAAATCAATTTTTAATCATACATTAGAATTATTTTAAGTATAAAATATTCTAACATTAAGTAATTAAACAAAATTAAACGATAATTTTAATTTTATAAATATTTGATTATCAAAATATTATATTAATTTTCGTATTTTTAATTACTGCAAAGCATCAATTCACAAAAAGTGAATTAAAGATAAAATATGGCAGATCAGAATTTTATAGATTATATTAGGGTTTATTGCAAATCGGGTCATGGTGGCCGTGGTTGTATGCACTTTTATCGCGATGGTCAGACCGCCAAAGGTGGTCCAGACGGTGGCGATGGTGGTCGCGGTGGCAACATCATTTTACGTGGCAATCGTAATATGTGGACGCTTTTGCACCTGCGTTACCGCAAACACCTTTTGGCAGATGATGGTCGTGACGGACAAGGCAAAAACTGCTCTGGTTCAGCAGGTTCGGACTTGTTTATAGATGTGCCGCTTGGCACAATGGCAAAAGATGAAGAAACTGGCGAGGTGTTTTGTGAAATCACAGAACATGGTCAAGAGAAAGTCATGCTCAAAGGTGGTCGTGGCGGACAAGGTAATCAGCACTTTGCGTCACCAACCAATCAAGTACCCAAATACTCACAACCTGGCGAAGAAGGCATTGAAGGCTGGTTTGGACTAGAGTTGAAAGTATTGGCTGATGTCGGCTTAGTTGGCTTTCCGAATGCAGGGAAATCTACGTTGCTTTCAGTACTTTCTGCTGCAAAACCCGAAATTGCAGACTATGCTTTTACGACCTTGACGCCAAACCTCGGCATCGTTTCGTATCGCGATATGCAGTCGTTTATTATGGCAGATATACCTGGAATCATCGAAAAAGCACACGAAGGAAAAGGGCTCGGACACCGCTTTTTACGCCACATAGAGCGCAATGCGACCTTGCTTTTCATGGTGCCAGCCGATACTGACAATATCCAAAAAGAATACGATATATTGGTTAACGAACTCAAGATGTTCAACCCCGAACTTTTGGATAAGCCGCGTATATTGGCCATCACGAAAGCCGATAGGGTAGATGAAGAACTCAAAGAGTTACTGATGCCTGAAATTCCGAAAGATGTGCCGCATATATTTATATCGGCGGTTGCTCAAATCGGTCTAGTAGATCTGAAAGACATGATTTGGCGCACCTTGAATGAAGGCGTGAATTGAGATTTCATAAAATAAAATGGGATTGTAGTTTGAAAGCTGTCATGAAACAAAAAAGTAGAATTTAAAGTATATAAACCACTTACTAATTGACTATTTTATGCAAATAAAACTCAGCTACAACAACATCAATTACAGTGCAGAGTTGAACTTGCCGATTGATATTTCGATTCCGATACGCAACGGTTTTGAGAATCCGACTTGTTTTTGGGCGCCGCCAGTCGATTTTTCGCCAGTCGTGGACGGCGATTTTGTAGGCGATACCTTGCAAGGCAGTTGCGTGAATTTCAAAAACGTGCGCATCAATCCGCATGGTAACGGCACGCATACCGAGTGCGTTGGTCACATCAGCACCGAAGGTCATACCATTAATCAGGCGCTACGAAATTTTCATTTTGTGGCCAAACTCGTGACCTTATACCCAACGCTTATGCCCGATGGAGACCGCATCATCACGCTCGAAACCATGCAAACGGCCATTGAGCAACACGAAGCGCAAGCCCTCGTGATTCGTACTTTGCCCAACAATGAATACAAATTAACTCACAATTATTCGGGTACAAATCCGCCTTACGTGCATCACGAAGCCTTGACTTATATGGTGTCGTGTGGCATCGACCATTTGCTCTTGGATTTGCCCTCCGTTGATCGCGAATCGGACGAAGGCCTTATGCTCGGCCACAAAGCCTTTTGGCAATATCCGACCGATACGCGCAGCCACGCCACTATTACCGAGCTCATCTTCGTACCCAACGAAATCAAAGACGGTCTCTATCTACTCAATACCCAAATCGCTTCTTTTGAACTCGATGCTTCGCCCTCAAAACCTGTTTTATATACGTTGGTTGAAGTTTGATAAGTTACCGACACCTTCAAGGTGTCGGTAACTTTGGCTATCGGTAACTTTGGCTATCGGTAACTTCGGCTATCATAAAACGAAATCAACCCTTCAAGGATTTTGGCTTTTAAAATATTATTTTAATTATTTTAATTCTCTTAATTCCTTTAATTCCAAATTAAATAATTCCCTTAATTTCTTTAATTAAAATTAAATGACCCGACCCCAAAATCTACAAAAACTACATTCCGAAACCTTCGATATACTCGTCATTGGCGCTGGAGCGAGCGGGGCAGGTAGCGCGTTGGATGCAGCCTTGCGCGGCCACAAAGTTGCCCTCATGGACAAAGGCGATTTTGCGAGCGAAACGTCTTCTAAATCCACAAAACTCATACATGGCGGCGTGCGATACCTCGAACAAGCCTTCAAAAATTTTGATTTTGCACAACTTCGACAAGTCAAACACGGCTTGGCAGAGCGGCATATTTTGTTACAAAATGCACCACATTTGGCGCGTCCATTGGCCTTGATTACGCCAGTCCGTTCGTGGTTCGAGGCTATGTATTTCAACATCGGACTTAAACTTTATGGTTGGTTTGCGAAGCATGACAGCTTGCCATCAAGCAGTTGGTTGTCGCGTGCCGAAACCTTTGCCGCCATTCCGAATCTACATCCTCGAATGCACAGCGCCGTTCAATATTATGACGGCCAACTCGACGATGCGCGCTATGGTTTGGCGTTGGTACAAACCGCAGCAGCTAATGGCGTTATTGCCGCTAACTATATACAAGTCATTGATTTTGAAATAATTAAATATTATGATTTTGATAAAAAAGAAAATTATCAAGTTGTAAATGTAAAAGATACCCTTACGGGAAATGTGTTTTCGATACGTGCAAAAGTAATCCTAAACTGCACTGGAACACAAGCCGATACGATACGAAAAATGGCGAATCCAAACGCTTTGCCACGCATCAGAACCAGTAAAGGTGTGCATATTGTACTACCCAAATCGCTGTTGAGCAACGAAGCGGCCATGCTAATTCCGAAAACGCCAGACGGCCGTTTGGTGTTCGTCATTCCGTTCCAAAATCATACAGTAATCGGCACTACCGACGATGAATATTTTGATACCAATCAAGAGCCTCATGTACTAAAAACCGAAGTCGATTATTTGCTCAATACCCTCGCGCCTTACGTTCGAGATTGCCCACAAGCAAGCGATGTGCGCGCAGGATTTGCAGGCTTGCGACCCTTGATTTTGTCGCGTAGTAAAAGCAGCACAAAGCAACTTTTACGCGATCACGAAGTCGAAGTAGATGAAACTTCTGGCCTCGTCAGTTTGCTCGGTGGCAAATGGACAACTTACAGACTCATGGCAAAAGATGCAGTTGATGTTATCGAAAAAATATTATTAGGAAAAACAAGTGATTGCTTAACAGAAAGTCGTACCTTAGTCGGTTCAGAGCAATATGATTTTGATTTATTTCAAAATTTAATAAAAAAATATAGTATCAATCCTGAATCTACCTTGCATTTAGAGCGTAATTATGGCTCAAAAGCAATGGATATTTTGAAAATAATCGAGCAAAATCCGAGTTTAGCAACGTTGATTATCAACGATTATCCGTACCTAAAAGCCGAAGTTATTTATGCAACTCGATACGAAATGTGCTGCACAATCCGTGATTTTTTAGCACGTCGCATCAGACTCGAAATCTTAGATTGGAATAAAACATTGCTCGCGATTCCAGTTGTAACCGAATTAATGGCCAATGAATTGGGTTGGAGCGAATCCGAAATACAAGCACAAATTGAAACTTATAAAAAGCAAATAAAGGATTTTTGTAAAAACTTAGGCATTAATTAGTAAGGGAGGTTGATTTTTCAAAATTTTTGCTAATTACTCGTTTTGAATAGACAATAAGCAATTGACAAAATATAGTCACTGCATAAATGTAATTCTCGGTTTTAAAATTGCCTATTGTCCATTGCCTATTTTTACAGAAAATTCAACTATAAAAGAAAAACTATTTTAACCCTATATGTCTAAATAATTACCAATTTTCAAAATTTCACAATATAAAACAAACAAAACGATGAACATTTTTTTAGGAGAAATGATTGGCACAATGTTGCTAATTTTATTAGGAAACGGCGTAGTAGCTGGCGTAGTCTTGAAAGGCACAAAATCGGAAGGTGCAGGTTGGTGGGTCATTGCATCTGGTTGGGGACTTGGCGTTGCTTTCGCAGCATATTTAGTGGGCGGCATATCTGGCGCACACCTCAATCCAGCTGTTTCGATAGCCTTAGCGGCAAGCGGCAAATTAGATGCGGCATTGTTGCCCGTCTATATTGGTGGTCAAATGCTGGGCGCAATCTTAGGAGCGTGTTTGGTTTACTTACAATATTTGCCACATTGGGCCAAAACGGAAGATGCAGATTCCAAATTGGCTGCATTTTGCACAGCACCAGCTATACGACATACCGCAGCAAATTTTATCAGCGAATTTATCGCCACATTTGTATTGATGCTTGGATTGTGTGCATTAGGTGCAACAAAATTTGCCGAAGGACTCAATCCATTGGTTGTTGCAGCATTGATTATTTCGATAGGTCATTCGCTTGGCGGCACGACTGGTTATGCCATCAATCCAGCACGTGATTTAGGGCCACGCATTGCGCATTTTTTATTGCCAATACCTGGCAAACGCGATTCAGATTGGAGTTATGCTTGGATTCCTGTCGTTGCGCCAATTTGTGGTGCAGTATGCGCTGCATTGTTTTACGGTGCTCTTTTTCATGCTTAAAAAAAATATAGATTGAACTAAAATATCAATTTAAAGCATTGATAATCAACATTTTGAAAAATAAAAAACTTAAACTATGAAAAAATACATATTAGCCATAGACCAAGGCACGACGAGTTCGCGAGCGATGGTATTCGACAAAAAAGGGAACATTATGGCGGTGGCGCAGCAAGAGTTTACGCAGTTTTTTCCGAAACCAGGTTGGGTAGAGCATGATGCAAAAGAAATATTGCAAAGCGTTTATAATGTGTTACAAACCGTTTTGAAAGAAATAAACGTAAGTGACATTGCAGCAGTTGGTATCACGAATCAGCGCGAAACGACCGTGGTTTGGAACAAACACACTGGCGAACCAATCTACAACGCCATCGTGTGGCAAAGCCGACAAACTGTTCCAGTTTGCGATGACCTAAAAGCAAAAGGCCTCGAAAACAGCGTGCGGACAAAGACTGGTTTGCTAATAGATGCTTATTTTTCTGGTACAAAAATAAAATGGATTTTGGACCATGTCGAAGGCGCACACGAAGCTGCACAACGTGGCGATTTGCTATTCGGTACCATGGACACTTGGTTACTCTGGAATCTGAGTAACGAAAAAACACATGCTACCGATTACACAAACGCTTCACGCACAATGATTTATGATATTCATAAATTGCAATGGGACGATGAATTGTGTAGCGCGCTGAGTATCCCGAAAGTGATATTGCCAAAAGTCATGGACAGTTCAGCACATTTCGGCACGATGCGTAGCGAGTTATTGGGCGTGTCGGATATGCCGATTTCAGGCATTGCGGGCGACCAACAAGCCGCACTTTTTGGACAAGGTTGCTACGAAGAAGGCATGGCCAAAAACACTTACGGCACTGGCTGTTTTATGCTCATGAACACTGGCTCGAAAGGCGTTGCGTCTAAAAATGGACTGCTGACCACCATCGCGTGGGGCATCGACGGCAAGGTAGAATATGCGCTCGAAGGTTCGATATTTGTAGCAGGTTCGGCCGTAAAATGGCTTCGCGATACCGCCGAACTCATCAAAGATGCAGCCGATACTGAAGGTTATGCCAAAAGCCTTGCATCCAACGATGGCGTGTATGTGGTGCCAGCATTCGTAGGTCTCGGCACACCATATTGGGACGCTGAGGTGCGCGGCGCTATATTCGGCCTCACGCGCGGCACTGGCAAAGCGCACTTGATACGCGCCACGCTCGAAAGCATCGCTTTTCAGACAAAAGACGTACTTTCGGTCATGGAAAAAGACTCTGGTATAAAGCTAAAAGCCTTGCGTGTAGATGGCGGCGCAGTAAAAAACAACTTTTTGATGCAATTCCAAAGCGATTTACTCGGCACACGTGTTGAGCGACCTGTCATACAAGAAACGACGGCACTCGGCGCGGCTTATCTCGCAGGTTTGGCCGTCGGTTTCTGGAAAGACAAGGCCGATATTGCTAAAAACTGGCAACTCGAAACACCTTTCAAACCCAACATGAAAGCATCCGAACGCAATTTGCTCTACAAAGGTTGGAAATTGGCCGTGAAAGCAGCGAGGGTTTTTAAGATGTGATCGGGAAATCGTGAGTCGTGACGGGGAAACGAAAGTCGAAAAACGAGAGTCGAAAGAACAATCGTGAGAACGTGAGTCGTGAGAGAAATTGCTGTTCGCAATTTTTTTCGTGAGTTGCGAGAGAAACAAAAAACACCAATATTTTTTAAGCGGAAAATATTGGCGTTTTTATAGAAATACCTAATTAATGTGTAAATAATAAGTTGATAAAGTTGAGTGTAGTATTTTATGTGTTTAAAAATGTGTTATTTTCTAACACATAAGGCACATAAGAAGAGTCACATGAGGTCACATAAGCCTATGTGTTCTTATGCGAAAACACATAGTAACGTGCTAAGGTTTACAGTGATTTACCTATAAACTTTACCAAGTTATTATTTACACATTACTAAGTAAATTTTTGAACCTTAAAATTCAATTTTGACTTTGACATCTTTTTTATTATTTATAATTTAAAATACCACAAATATAGAACACATGTTCTTTTTTACAAATTCTTCAACTCCCAATTTCCAAACATACGCTAAGGAAATTAAAATAATAGGTTACACTTATATACTTGCTGTTAAACTGCGAAGCTAAAACAAATAAAACAAATAAATAGTTATAAATATCTAATAATCAAAATAATATATATAGTATTTTAACTGATTAATAAACAATGTCGTTTAATTTTAATTTTATTCAAAAAAATGTACGTCAATCCATTCAGTAAAGTAGAAGATCGCGATGCGATGCTGGCTTTCATAAAAAAATATAATTTTGGAATGTTGGTTTCGACCGTAAAAAATAGGTTGTGGGCAACACATTTTCCATTTATTTTGCAGCAAAAAGGCGAGCAATTGTACTTGTTGGCACATATCTCAAAAGGAAATAGACAATGGAAAGACATTGAAAACCAAGAAGTGATGGTTGTTTTTAACGGCCCGCACGCCTTTGTGAGCGCAGATTGGTACGACCACGAAAATGTTTCAACCTGGAATTATCAGACTGTTCATGCGTATGCTAAACCTCAGATTATAGAAGGCGCTGAACTCTATGACGCTGTTCGCCAACTGACCGATAAATACGAACACCATACAAGTAGTGCGCATATCGACAATATGTCGCCAGATTTTGTGGCGCGCGAGTTACAAGCGGTTGTCGGTCTAAAGTTAGAAATCACGGAGCTTATCGGCAATTTTAAATTGTCTCAAAATCGCGATAATCACAATTACAAAGTCATCATTGAGCAATTAGAAAAAACAGAAGATGTTGATAGTCAAGGTATTGCAAATGCAATGAAGGAATTGAGAGATTTATAAAAAAAGATCTACAATAGACAAATTTATCTATTGTAGGTCTTTTTTTTTATACATTTTTTAAAAAACCTTCAAAAATTGTTCTAAAAACGCATCTACTTTAGGCGTTCTGATGCCTTTTTCGGCTGTTACCAACTCCGATAATGCTTTTACGTTTTTGCCCAAACGCGTGTCGGGATATTTTTGTAAAATATAAGTCCAAGCCTTTTTAGTGTCTTCTGATAGCATTTTGCCTTCATAATCAAAAACTGGTGTGTTGTTCATACCCATCAGCAAAGCATTTTCCATGAATCGTGAGGTCGATACTTGATTCGTAAAATAAGGATTTTCGGTTTCAAAACGCTCCCAAGCTACCGTGCGATCTGCCAATTCTTCGAGTGGAATCACGATGCCGCCATCGTCAGTATAAGTATGTTGCTCCACGATATTTAAGTCCAAATATTGATTCATAGTAGGCGTTACTTTATCGTTCCAAAATGCTTTCATTGGACGATAATCGGGTACTGCAAACGTGTAACCTTCAGAACTTGCTAGGTAAAATCCTGCATCGACAGCAGCTTTAGTTGCGGGATATTTTTGGCCATCGAAAGTCATTTTCCAAATGGCTTCGTTGTCTGCATCCGTAAATTTTATTTTCTCGAATAGCGCATCGAAATGTCCACTAAATTGCATTTTGTTCAAAAAGCTCATTAGTAAAATAGAAGCAGCATCAGCTGTTGTTCCCTTTACATCAGCATAATTGTTTTTTACATAAGCCCATGCTTTTTGTCCACTATCGAGCTTTTTGACAGGTAAAGTGCTTAAAAAAGTGCTTAATTGTGTTAATTTTCCTAAATCGGGACTATTGGCTTTCGAGCCTGCATACACACGAGTCAGCGCTGGTTCAAATATCCAACCTTGCGTTTGCTCTGGTGTTGTGCTTGTTACTTTCATGAACGGCCCTCTGTAATCCAAGCCGTTTACTTTGGCATCAATACTGTCTTTTGAAAGCTCGCCTGTACTGGTCACAAAATCTTTTAGACCCAATTTTAGTAGCGTATTACTTTGTTTATTGGGCTGATCTCTCAAGATTAAGTTTTCGGTGACGACCGAATAAAGATAAACTTCTGGTTTCGATTTTGCATCGTTTACACTCGTAGTGTTTGAGTTAGTTTGGGTTGTGTTACTCGTATTTTTGGTTTCATTTTTACAATTCGTAAAAATAAGATTTAGGAATACAAGGCAAAATAGTAATTTTTTCATTTTGGTAAATTTTGGTAATTTGAAACAATAAAAATAAAGACGAATATACAAAAAATTGAGTTATCAATCCATATTAGCCAAAAAAAAGGCGTTTGAAACATTTCAAACGCCTTTTTTAATAAAAGTATATATCGATTAATCGAAAGATTGATTTTCTGTCATGGCAGCTTTTACCATCAATTGATATTCGAGTGGTGTCAGACCGTCCATACAATATTGTAGTGGATTTACTGGGCGACTTTTCAAGTGGACTTCGTAGTGGCAGTGTGGCGCAGTAGATGTGCCTGTGCTACCCACGCGACCAATTACTTCGCCTTTTTTCACGATTTGACCTACGTGAACATCTACTTTGCTCATGTGACCATATAGCGTTTCATAACCGTAACCGTGGCTGATGACAACGTGATTGCCGTAACCGTGTCCGTTTTCTGCATTCACGACACGACCATCGCCTGTAGCTTGGATTGGAGTGCCTTGTGGTGCTGCGAAGTCAAGACCAGCGTGCATTTTGTTTACCTTATGTATCGGGTGAAAACGCATACCAAAACCTGACATCAAGAACATAGAACGATTGAGTTTATCCTCACGTACTGGCTTTACAGACGGAATACTCGAAAGCATATTTTCTTTATTTTTAGCAAGGCTCTGAATCGTATCTAAAGATTTTGATTGTATAACTAATTGACGCTCAAGCCTTTCAGCGCGCTCCAATGAAGTGCGGATAAGCGGTGCGCTATTTTTAAAATCCGTCAATTCCGAATAAGGAATACTACCACCAGTACCACCGTTCCAGATAGATTGGTCGATCGGATCCATACCGAACATCATACGGTGTACACTTGCATCACGGTTCTGAACGTTGCCGAGTACTTTCGACATTTGATCCATTTTACCATTTAGTGCCGTATATTTTCCTTTGAGTTGATCTATTTCGTTCAATAGTTGCTTCTCGCGTGGAGATGGAAAAAACTTATATAATAAGATTAGCATTAATACCGCTGTCACAAGTGCCGTAGATAAGAATCTGAATACTCTTACGACCTTTTCCTTCAAT
>JAYUJV010000670.1:0-13287 GCA_043764975.1 Saprospirales bacterium | reverse complement strand
GGTTGTCAATAAGATAGCGTTTATATGCTCGAACCAATGTCTGAATATCGACTTGTGCGGATTGATGCACTTCGCCACTATCGAAGTAAGGTTTCAAGTAAGGTTTTGCTGCCGAATCGTCCGCTGGATAAGCAATAAATGGCTTCAAATCTTCCGCGCCACAGCGCGCCACCCATTCGTTGTGTTCTTTTTCGGAATCGTGCAACCAAAGTATGTTTCGCTCGTGCCAAATCTGAACGCCCAACAGTTTTTCGAGGTCTTGATACGTTGATTTTGCGACTGGCAAAAGCGTATCAATCATGCTCGATTTTACGACGCGGCGACCAGTAATCGGATTTATCAAACCTGCTGCTACGCTCGATGCGCTATTTGGCAAATCGGCTTCCATGACATTGACAGAGCAACCAGCTTTTATTAATTCGTAACTCAACAATGTGCCAGCCAATCCTTGACCAACTATTAATATATTTTTTGACATATATAGGTTTTCCAATTCAGAGAATAAATTATCTATAAAATACTGATTTTTATTTAATTATAAATATTTATTATTATAAATTATTCAAATGCAACATTAAAAATATAAAAATATGATAAATAATAATATTTTTGTAAAAAATATAAGATTATGAAAATATTAAAACGAATATTATTTTTATTAATTTCATTGTTGTTGCTTACAACAATCGGAATTGGTGTTTATTTGAACTCTAAAAAGCCACAATATAGCAATAATTTAGAATTAAAAATACTCGATGCGCAAGTTGATGTACTTTTTGATGACAAAGGGATTCCGCATATATATGCCCAAAGTGAGGAAGATGCTTACACAGCGCTCGGTTACGTACATGCGCAAGAGCGATTGTTTCAGATGGAATTGATTCGCCGATTGGCGAGCGGGCGTTTGGCTGAGGTTTTTGGCGAAGCCGCTTTGCCTTCGGATCGTTTTTTTAGAACTTTGAGCTTCCGCGAACATATCAAAAAATCGATTGCCGAAATTTATACTGACCCAGCCGACCCGACCGTTGCGGCAGCTAAGGCCTATGTGCGAGGCATAAATAAGTATATTTTAGAAGGAAAAACGCCTTTAGAATATGAAATTGCTGGGATTGAAAAAACACAATTTTCGCTTGAAGATTGCTTACTGACTGGCGCATATATGGGTTTTAGCTTTAGCGAAGCCTTCAAAACCGATCCATTGATGTCGTATATTCACGAAACGTATGGCGCAGATTATCTACAAGATTTGATGAACAATTGGGAACTCGATGCTGCTAAAATTCCGACTTTTGACGGCCAATCAACTGCTGCAAAAACGATGCTTTCGATTTCGAGTACCATCGAAAATATACGAAAATCGAATGATTTTATTCCGCCTTTTCATGGCTCGAATGCTTGGATAGTGTCGCCCAATCGGTCAAAAAACAAGCAAGTTTTGTTTGAAAACGATACACATATTGCTTTCGGACAACCTTCTGTTTTTTTCGAGGCTTCGTTGTCATATCCGAATCACAATATATATGGTAACTTTTTGGCTGGTTTCCCATTTGCCGTCATTGGTCACAATGACCAAGGCGCCTGGGGTTTGACAATGCTCGAAAACGATGATGTCGATTTTTATAAAGAAGCCTATAATCCTCTGAATACCAATCAGTTAAAGTTTAAAAATGGCTTTGTGGACATCGAAAACAGAATTGAACGCATAGATATAAAAGGTGGAAAGTCAGAAGAATTGATTGTCAAAAAAACGCATCATGGCTATTTGATAAATGATGTTTGTAAGGAATTGGATGCACAAAAACAAACGCCAATCAGCCTTTGGTGGTCGTATTATCAGTTTCCAGATCACATCATGCACGCAGCGTATCAGTTTTCGCAAGCTAAGAATGTGGCTGAAATATCTCATGCAGCTTCGTTGATTAGTACGCCTGGTCTGAACATCATGTGGGGCGATAAAAATGGCGATATTGCTTGGTTTGCAGCTGCCAAAATTCCGAAAAGACCGAAGAACACAATCCCATACATGATGCTCGATGGCGTGAGTGGAAAAGACGAAATAGAAGGTTGGTACGGTTTTGAAGAAAATCCAAGATGCGTAAATCCGCCTTCAGGATATGTATATAGTGCTAACAATCAGCCAGATACATATAAAAATACGGCTTTATTGAGTGGGTATTTTTGTGCTAAAGATCGCGCTGAACGTATAGAACATTATATGAAAAGTTCAAAAAATGATTTTAGCGAAAGCGATTTTCAAAAAATAACTTTAGACGATACTTCGACTGTACAAGCGAATTTGGCGCAACTCATAGCAACTCAACTCGATGGAAAATGCAACGATAATGCTGAAAAAATTGGTCTTGATTTTCTTAAAAATTGGAAAGGCGGACATGGCGTTGCAGCTGTAGAGCCAGTTGTGTATTACCGAACACTTTATTTTTTGATAAAAAATACCTTTGGCGACGAACTAAAAGGTGATGCTTTCGAGCATTTTATGGAATCTGCTGTGGTGCTGAAAACCTTACCTGTTATTTTAAAAAATCCAAACTCAAAATGGTGGGATAACCTCGAAACACATGATAAAAAAGAAAGTGAAAGTGAAATTTTGTTAAAATCATATCAAGAAGCAATGGCGGCGCTCAAAACTCAACTCGGCGACAATCCAACTGCTTGGACTTGGGGTAAAGTGCATACCTTGACGCACAAACACCCACTTGGTGTGATGCCATTGGTCGGCAAATATTGGAATGTAGGGCCGTTTCCAGTTGCTGGCGGCAAAGAAACCATCAATAATTTGGACTTAGAATTTGATAAAGATGGCGTTTATAACGTACCTTTTGGCGCTGCTTTGCGACGAGTTTTGGATTTTTCGGATATTTATCATGCCAAAAGTATCAATCCAACTGGCAATTCGGGCAATATTATGAGTCCATATTATAAAAATCAAGCAGAAGATTTCGCTTATGGTCGTTTTAGACTTGAGTTGATGCTACGCGAAGACGTTGAAAAAGTAAAGATTGGAGCGTTGATTTTGAAATAGTGGAAAAATTTTACAAACATAAAAAAGCCATATTTTACTTGAAAATATGGCTTTTTTTAAGAACATTAGGAAATAAAATCTGCTCTTTTCTTAAAAATAATTTCTTCGTCTGCTTGTTTAAATTCAACATCAAACATATCAAAAACAATTTCTCTCCCAATAATCATTTCTTCAACATGCTCATCTAATAACCAAGCGACAGGTAAACTCAAATTGTGATTATCTATTTCAATTTGAATAACTTTTGTAAGGTACAAAATCGTACCACCGCCTAAACCTTCAGCTGATTGTTGATAATCTTCATCTTGAATATTCAAACCTAAATCAATACCAGTTTGCTTAGTAATCACACTAATATCAGCGCCAGAATCTATTAACATTCTTTCTTCAAGTTTTATGTTATTTCGCTTCAAAATAATCGGATATTTTGGTGTCCATTCATGCCGTTTTACCGATTTTATACGAATCGGAGCAATCCTTTTGGGGCGCACAACTTCATAAGGATGAATGTATTCCATTACAAAATCAAGCCTTGAATAACCTTCATTTAAAAGCGTATCTGTTACTATTTTTCGACTACTATTATGCGCCAAAACACCTTTTTCAGGAGAAAAAGCAACCCATTCACTCGAAAAATTATAAAATAAACGCTTATTTTCTTGTCGCCACTTATTTATTGATTGAGCATCCATAATTTTGTAATTTTTTTCAAAATATTTTACAAAGATAATATCTATTTTTGAAAATAACTAATCGTGGTTTTGCTTTCAATATTGAAATTTTGAAATAATTTATCAAGCATTTTTAAATTTTGTCGATAATCCTACAACATTCATCGCATTTTTTTTTAATCAGGAACTTTTACACCTATATATATGTATTGATTTTATCTTTTAAATTTTAAAACGTAAATTCAATAAAATGGAACATACAGAAGAAGCAAATAAAGTTATCAAACAACACGTGATTTTGGCGATGGAGGCTGGATTGATACCAGTTCCGTTGGCAGATATGGTAGCGGTCGGCGGTATTCAGATGGATTTGATAAAGCGACTTTGCGCGATTTATGGCATCGAATACAACATCAATCAGAGTAAAGCGGTGATTGTGTCGCTGACGGCTTCGGGTTTGTCACGATTGGGTGCGCGCATGGCGGCAAAAGCGATTCCTGTTATAGGCAGTATAGTTGGCGGCGTGGTGATGTCTGGACTTTCGGGCGCATCTACGTATGCGATTGGCGAAACGTTTAGGACGCATTTTGAAAAAGGCGGTACTTTACTAGACATTAATCTGGACGAAATCAAACGATTTTATGAAGAAAAACTAAGGAAAGGTCAGTCTATCGTAGAGCAATTTAAACCTAAAAAACAAGATGCAAATAATTCATTTTCAAGTAGTTATAATAATAACTCATCAGAAAAAGATGTCGTCACGCAACTACGAGAACTTAAAAATCTTAAAGATGAAGGCGTAATCACCGAAGATGAATTTTTGACTTTGAAAAAGAAAATTATTGGCTGACAAGTGCGCAACAATTGATAATTGGTGATAAAAAAACGATAAGATTAATGTCGTCGAGGTTTCAAACCTCGACGACATTTCAAAACTAATATTTATTTTTTTAATTTTCTTAATTTTTTTAATTTCAAAAATTTCAAAAATTTTTTCTTTAATTTCACTCTATTTCCATGCGGATTCGCCAATCTTTTGGCAAATAATTATTGATACGATTCGGTAACACTTTTGCCCAACCCAAACCGTTTCCTTCATACGTCATTCGATACCAACCTTGCGTGGCTTCGAGCAATATATTTTCTTTTTTCAAGAAATGTAACGCCTCATTTTTTGTCAATTCTATGCTTTCAAAATGATGCTTTATAAATGCCGACATTGCCAAAAAATGCCCAGGTATAAAATCTTTCCCTTTCACTTCGCCTATATGACTGATGTATTGTACTTTCGTTATTTTTTCGAGTATCGAAAGCGATAAAATATTGTTTTTTGCGATAGCAAAAATTTCATTTATCGGATTTTTTAGATATTCAATATCTTGATTATCAATAAATTGCGATACAATACTAAGTTCTTTTTTATCCAATGCTTGCAAATGTTTCAACTTTACATTCGCGCTATTTTCATCACTCGAAGTTCCATTTTTTTTCAAAACTGAAAGAAAAAAACCTTCGCCTTTCACTTTATGCGGATAACATTGATAACCAAATACATTGTTTTTTTGAATTTCGGTTACGCCAAATTCAGGCTTAAAATCTAGTTTTAAAGACTCAAAATCAAAGTCATTTGTGAGCCAATTTACGTTGTCTATGTTTTCCGAATCGTTGTAAGTACAAGTCGAAAACAACAAAATACCGCCAGGTTTCAAGGCCGTTTCGATGGCCGAAAGTATCTTTTTTTGACGCGCAGCGCAAAGCTGCACATTGTTTTCGGACCACTCGTTGCGCGCCGCAGGATCTTTGCGAAACATACCTTCACCACTACATGGCGCATCTACCAAAATGATGTCGAAAAGCGAAGGTGCATTGGCAAAAACACTCGAATCCACGCTCGTCACTACCACATTTGGATAACCCCACCGCGTCAAATTTTCTTTCAAAATTGGCGCACGTGATTTGATAATTTCGTTACAAACCAACAAACTATTGTCAGGAAATTGCTGTGCCAAAAGCGTTGATTTTCCGCCAGGTGCAGCACATAAATCTAAGATAGTCAGGTGTTTATGTTCCGAAAAATCGAGTTGATCGAGCGCATTCTGAATCAACATCGACGACGCTTCTTGCACATAATAGGCACCTGTATGATACGCTGGATCGAGCGTAAACACTGGTCGTACGGGCAAATATTCGCCTGTTTTTGTCCAAGGGATTTCGTCCAATTTGGGCGCAACACTTTTAGTCGGATTGTAGCGAATCGAGACCGGCGGCTGACTGTCTAATGCCTCAAAAAACGAATCGGCTTCGTCCGAAAACAAGGTTTTCATAGCCGATTTGAAGGCCAATGGTAAAGGAATATTTATTGACAAAATTATTTTATATTTATTTCTAATTTGGCAGTCTGAGAAAATTACTGGTTTCCAAACGCTGTCAGGGGGTTAAAACCCTGACAGCGTTACATCGAAATCTACTTTAAAAAAAATAGAGTACCAAAATAAAATTATTATCTTAAAAAGAATTAACTAAAACCGACTAAAATCAACCAACTATTTTCACAACACTTTGTCCATTTCCAATTTTATTGACTTGAATTTGGGTCGAAATGCGTTCTTTTAATGTTTTTACGTGCGAGATAACGCCAATTGTTTTACCTTGACCACGCAAGTTTTCGAGCGTATCGAGTGCCGTATCAAGGATTTCGTCGTCGAGCGTACCGAAACCTTCGTCTATAAACAATGACTCGATGACATGATTTTGACCAGCCAGATCCGACAAACCAAGCGCCAAAGCCAACGAAACCAAGAACGATTCGCCGCCCGAAAGCGTGTTCATCGGTCGGCGATTGTTGGATTGCCAAGTGTCTTCTATGTCCAATTCGAGCTTGTCGTTATCAGATTTTCGGACGATGTAGCGACCATTTAGGCGCTCCAAATGTATGTTAGAAAGTTGTGTCAAATGCTGCAAAGTCAAGCCTTGTGCATAGACTCGAAACAATTTTCCGTCCGAACTACCAATGATTTCTTTTAACTTTTGCCAACGGTTTTTCTCCAATTTTTGTCGCTCAATATTGGCTAATAACTCGCTCGCAATTTTAGCATTTTTAGCATTATTGTCTTGTCTTTCGACCAAAACACCAATTTCTTTTTGAAAATTTGTTTGCTGATTTTCTAATTCCGTTATTTCGATTTGTAAGGCTTTCCACTCTTGTTCTACTTCGATTTTAGATTTCAGTTCTTCTATTTTATCCTTGGCTTGCTGAATTTTTATTGAACTTTCATTAAAAACAGTTTCTAACCTAATTCGCTCATTATCAATGTGTTGCACTTCTTTTTTATCTAAAATCAAGACTTCCAAATCAATATTTTCATCAAAATCTAATTTTTTCAATCCTTTGAAAATACTTAATTTATTGGCTTCAATGTTTTTTTCAAAAACATAAATTAAGGATTCTGCTTGCTTAGATTTTGTATTATTTTCGGCAAATTGTTCTTTTATATTTTCAAAAATAAGATGGTCATCTGTCAAGGCAATATTAAACTCATTTTTTTGATTTTCTAAAAAAACTTTGTCTTCCGAAAGGTTAATTTTATTGATTTCGAGTTGCTTTTCAGACGATAATTGAGTCAAATTTTTATCGATATTTAGCTTTTCTAAATCTAATTTTTTAAGTTCAGCCTCAAAAATAGTTTTGTCTTTTTCGAGTTGAATTACTTGAGATTTTCCTTTTTCAAACTCCTTTTCTAAATTTAAAATCGTGGTCTGAAATTGCTCAAAATCTAAGTACTTTTTTTCTAACTCCGCGAGTTGTATTTCTTTTTTGGAGTATTCAAATTGAATATCAAAAACGAAAAAACCAGTTTTCAACGCTTGTTCCAAACTTGAATATTGCGCTCTTTGCTTTTCTAAATCTGTATTTTTAAAATCAAATTTTTCTGTTTTATTGTTAATGTTCGAAGTCATAGCTTCCAATTCGGACTGAAAAGGTGCTATCTTTTTTTCGAGTTTATCAAGTTCATCATCACATTTTTCAAAAATAATGATGTCGGATTTTGTTTTTTCTAAATTTTGAGAAAAACTTGTAAAAAGTGATTCAGGATTCGCGTCAAAATCTATATTGTGCGCGGCTAATTCTTGCTTTTGACTACTCAGTTTTTGCTCAATTTCTCTTAGATTTTGGTGCAAATTTTTATTCAAATTGTCTTCATTTTCTTTCAGATGAAAATGATATTCGGCCAGGTCGCGACGGATATTATCTAACTCTTTAAAATAGGTACTTTGTTGCAAAAGCACGCCATTCAATTGTTCATTTACGGTTTCAAGTTCGGCATTTGCACGCTGTTCAAAATCTTCAACGCCAAGGTGACTTATGGCTTTGTGCTTGGTAGATTGACAAATCGGACAAGGTTTTCCATCTTCTAAATTATGACGTTCATTTTTTATAAACTGCTGAATATCAACAACTTGCTGTTTGTACTGAATCGTATCTTTCAATTCATTTATAAAATCTAAGGCGTTCAACATAGCCTTATTTAGTTCATCTTCAGACACAATTAGGTGCTTCAGTTGACTGTCGTATTCGGATAATTGAACCAAAATATCTTTTTCGTCTTTCTGAAAAACAAGGTAATCCGAAAGCGCTTGCAATTGCACTTCGAGGGTCAATTTTTGGCTTTGCAAATGCTTAAAAAGCTTTTTTCGCTCATTCAAAAACGAGTCGTCTGGACAAATTTTTGAGTATTTTTCAAGATAAAAAGACTGGTCTTTTTTTGCTTTTTCTAATTCAGAAATCAAGCCTTTTTGCACGATTTGCAACGCATCAATTTCAGTTTTTAACACATTACATTCGTTGCGAAGCAGCTTTCCATTGTCCACAAAATCTGTACAATCGCTGCAATTTCGTTTCAAAATTTCGGCTTGAGCAGGTATATTTTTATAATGTTCATGACTCGAATACCATTTCTTTTGATCATCAATATTTGATACAATTCTTTGATTATCAGCTAATTGATTTGTTAAATCGTTTTCATTTTTTTGATAAAAAATATTTTTTTCATCAATATTTTTTAATAAAGCATCGTATTGAGGCTGTATTAAATTTATTTTTAAGTCAAAATCCGAAATACTTTTCCAAATTGGTTCAGAAAGCACTATTTTTTTATTCGTAGTTTCTAATTTTTGTTTATTGAGTTCTATCTTTTCAAGTAAATTATTTTGAGCAAAAACACTTTTTTCTATCAGTTCGTCAGCATTTTTTTTGCTATGAATAGCTTCGTCTAACTTTAATTTTTCTGCTTTTATAGCTTCCAAATTTGGTATAAATTGCTTTACTTTTTTATGATTTCCAAGTCGATTGATTTGTGTTTGAAAAGCCTGCTTTTCTAAATCAATCTGCGTAAACAATTGATTTTCAGCACTTAAGGTTTTTTCAATTTCATCTAATTGTTTAAAAATCTGTATATTATCTTTCTTTTCATCAATCGTTATTTTCAAATTTACGGCCTTCGTTTCCAAATCATTTTGAAGTGCCCGAATGATAGCCAAGTCATCTTCGGTCAGTAATTGTAACATTTCTTTTTGCGAAAGCAAGACTTCCAATTTTTCATTTTCAACTTTATGTCGCTCAAAAGCCGCCTTCGATATTTCGGTATAAATTCCAGTACCAGTCATGCGCTCAAGCAGCAAACTTCGGCTCGATTCGTCGGCTTTCAAAAAAGCTGCAAAGTCGCCTTGTGCCAACAAAACCGACTGTTTGAATCGTTCATAATCCAAGCCAATAATTTCGCGAATCCGCTCAAGCGATTTCGTTTTCAAAGTTTCTGAATGTATAAACTGCTGACTATCAGTATTAAAATCAGCAATTTCAATTTTAGAAGCGTTGATGTCGTTCGAGCGTTTCTTACGCTCTATCGACCACTTAGCTAAATATTTTTTGTTACGTACTTCAAATTCGACAGCCGCAAAAGCATCATTTGAGCCATAAGACAAGGCAGGAGAAGTGTCGGTTTTCGGTTCGCGCGCAATTCGATCATACAAAGCCAACGTGATGGCGTCCAAAATCGTGGTTTTGCCCGCGCCAGTATCGCCAGTAATGGCAAAAATACCGTTTTGCAAAAAAGGTGCTTTCGTGAAATCAATCTCACACTCCGTTTGTATAGAATGTATGTTTTTGAAATGTATTTTTAGTATTTTCATAGTATTTTTCTAACAAAAGCAACAAATTAGACACAAATTAGCGAAAACGTTGTCAGCGTTCAAAACGCTGACAACGTTAAAAAAAAGAAAAACCAAACAACTATTATTTAATTCCTTTAATTCTTTTAATTTCTTTAATTTCCTAAAAAGTCCAACTCGTCGCGCATATCTTTGATGACCGTAAACCAAAAAGTTGAACCTTTCCCAAGCTCGCTTTCAACCCAAATTCGGCCGCCCATACCTTGCACTATTTTTTGACAAATTGCCAACCCAATACCAGTGCCTTCGTATTGTTTTCGAGTATGAAGGCGCTGAAAGATAACAAATATACGATCTAAATGCTCGTTTTCGATACCAATTCCGTTGTCTTCGACCTTAAAAATATGTTCATTTTCATTTTCTGAAGCAGAAATTTTGATGACAAGTGGCACATCAGTATTTCTAAATTTGATGGCATTGCCAATCAAATTTTGAAATAAATGTATCATGCGTGAAGGCAAACAGCGAATACTTGGCAAGTTTTCAAACTCAATTTTGGCATCAGTTTCACGTATCAATAACTTCAAATTAAAATTTACATCATCTATAATACCTTCTATATCAATGAGTTCTTTCTCTTCTTCTTCTTTTCCGATGGTTGCATATTGCAAAAGTGCATCGAGCAAATTGTTCATCCTCGACACGCCTTCGGACACATAATTCGAATAAGGTTTCGATTTTTCGTCGAGCGAATTTTCAAACTTTTGCATCAACAATTGCGAATAACTGCCAATCATCCGCAGCGGCTCTTTGAGGTCGTGCGACACTACATACGCAAACTGTTGCAACTCCTCATTTGCCTGTACAAGTTGATTATTTTGCTTCGATATTTGATCACTTTTTTCTATCAATTGCGATTGAAATTCATTTTCTTTGGTCAGCAATTCTATCTGCTGTTGCTTTTCGCGAATCGCATATTTTATTTCGAGATCAATCGCTTGTCGCTGCTTTTGTTCTATCGTAAATCGATTTTGAGTTGCACTATAAAGTGACTCATATTTGAACGCTTTTTCATAGTCTTTCGACTGCTCATATATCTCCGACATCAATTTATAACCCCTCATCAGTGTCACATTATCAGACACTTTTTGCGACAATTTTAGCCCTTTATGCGCCAAATGTATGGCACTTTCGAGGTCAGCCAACTTAAAATGCGCTTGTGCTTGATTGAGCCAATTGATTTGTTTTCCGTTCACATCGCCCATATCTTGTAGGTAAAAACTGGCTTGCTCGGCATGTACCAACGACTCGTTGAGCATATCTTTTGCCAAATACGTTTTGCTCAATTGCGTATGCGTATGCGCCACCATTTCCTTATAATTCAAGGCTTCGGCGGACTTATTGGCCTCTAAAAACGAAATCAACGCATCATCATAATTGGCTGTATTGAAATAAATATTTCCAATATTATTCAACACAATCACTTGATTATTAGGCTCTAATACATCTTTATAATCATTAATAATTGTCAAATAACGATTCAATGCATCTTGATAATTGAACAAGTGCGCAAAAATAGTCCCGATGTTTATGAGCGCATTTGCGGTCATCAATCGATGTCCAATTTGGCGACTTTTCTCTTGCACTTCGAGCAAAAACTCCATCGCTTCGCGGTAATCGCCCTTCAAACTTTTGACTATCGAAAGGCTATTGATGGCAAATAATTCTTTTTCGACATCTCGTTCAGCAATACAAATTTCGAGCAACAATTTTGCCTTTTCTTCCATCAAAACATACTCTTGAGTTTTGAGAAAAATCTGCGTTTTTTGATACAAAATCTCAGCTATCAATTCATTGCTTTGCGGATAAATAGCATCTAATTTTTGCTCAGCTTCTTCGACATAAACCAATGCCAATTGGTAATTATTTTGATTTATAAGATACTGACTTATAGCACATTGCGACAATATATTTTGATTAATCAACTCATAATCTTCACTCCATTTTTCGGCTTCTTGGAAAATAGAATATGCCAAATCGTTTTCCTTTTTGGCCATAAAAACATAAGCACGCGTGATTAATATTTCGATTCTAAAGTCACTTGCCGTTTGGTCGCCAATCAGTTTTTCGGCAGTCGTTAATTTTTCTAAACACACATCGCAAAGCGCAAAATCGGAAGCATAACGCGCCTTCACGAGCAGCGATTGCGCCCACAAATGTTGCACTTTTGCCTGCAACAACGAATCGCTTGACTTTTGAGCAGCGTCCAACGTCTTCATCAACCAAATATGGGCTTCGTCCATATTTCGCTCAAGCAATTTTTGTCGCGCACGTTGCAACATCGCATATACTGGGTTCAGTTTCATAAAATTTGTGTTTGGAAAACGAACGTCAAAAATACTAAATCCTTGACGATATTCAAAAAAAAACCTCGCTATCTTTTCGGATAGCGAGGTTTTTATATAAAAAAGGTAAATTTATACCCAATCAAATGCATAAACTAAATATGTCAAAGTAAACGGAAGCGGAACCCAACTCCACTCAGGCTTTACCACCAAAACCGCAAGATTCACCAATAAAGCGATGCCAAATAATTTCCAATATTTTTTTGTATCAGTATTTTCCATGATTATTTTTTTTGTATTTAAAAATTTCTGCAAAGATAACTAGCTTCAAAAATAATTCCAAATATTTGCGGTTTTAATTCTATTTTATCTTGATTTATGCTACTGATTCAAATTTTTTCAAATAATTTTCTAAATCAGTTTGAATCTTCTTAAATAAAAAACAAGATTTATATTCAGTATTATTGTTTAAAACTAATTGAATATCAACTTTTTGATTCCTATATTCATTGATTTCATTAGTTTTTTGAATGTCATGAATTGCTAACGATTTAATTTGATTTATTTTCTCTTTTTTCAATTTTTCACAAATTGGTTTTAAAAACATCAAAACAACATTGTCTTTTATAGTGTGTCCTTGTACAAAAAGATAAGTATTGTTTTCATTTAAACCTAAAAGTTTCAACTCTTGTGACAACATATCAATTTTTACCACATCGCCAGGAAAACGAGTTTCAAGTTCTGCTAATTTTGCATTAACTCTACTTTTAAGCCCTAAAAAGGCAAAAGCAAATTTATCTTCGATTTTCGCTTTATCAAGTATTTTTATACAATCACAAAAGTCAGTTATTGTAAAATTCTCGATATCTGCTTTGATTCTAAAATGAACCGACCAAAGAAATAATTTATAGATTATTTGGGAATAAACAGACAATAATTGCTCAAAATCAATAATTTTAGAATCGTTTTTAGTTGAATGAGTACAAATTGCTCTCAAACTTGAACTATAACACAGAAGATTTTCTATGGAATAAGTATAAGTTTGAAAAATAAATTCACTTTG
>JAYUJV010000669.1:0-4469 GCA_043764975.1 Saprospirales bacterium | reverse complement strand
ATCTCAATTTTTGAACTTTTGCTTGATTATTTGTATCTATTTTTTCAAGATATTGGTGGCAAAATCCGATGGTTTGTACCTTTGAAAAAATGGCCGATTTTTTTAAATACTGCCGCAAATTATCATTATTTTCTTCAACTTTTGCCCAATTTTTAACGTATAAAAGTTCAATAATTCGACTCAAAGCGTAGCTATTTTGTAGGTTATTGGCGTGTAATAAAGCCCAATATTCTAAAGCTGAAATATCCTCAAATTTTGCTTCATTCACGATGTCATTTTCGATTACTAAACACAATTTTGGACTTGTGCATTGTTGCAAATCTGACAACAATTTCGTCAATTTTGGACTAGTTTTTATGTCAATTTGTGCCTGTTTGCAATAGTCTGTAAAAACCACAGTTTGATCCAAAAACATCTTTTTCAACTCAGGCAACAAAGGATTTACGTTGCGTAAAAGTCCTCGATATTTATCACTCAATCGCTTGATTTCAAACGGATCGCTCACACTTAAAGTCTGATACGCATTGACCGCAATACTGTCATTTGTGGCTGTCAGACGGCGAAACAAGCGATCTAATCGCTCTTTTTCTTCTTCTTTTATGCTTTTTGAAAGAAAAGCATTTTTATAATCATCCCATTCATAATTTTGCCAATTCTGAATCCAATAAATAAAATAATTGCGAACAGCAATATTATCCATTTTTTCTATCTCAAATACTTTATTATTCAAACTGTCTTTCACGACCACATCATCGTTCAAAAGACCTTGAATCACATTAAAATATTGCAAACTTGTGGGATAATATCTTTCTTTTTTTCCTCGTTGATGAAACATCTGAGCAGCCAAATAATACAATGCACGTGGATTGTGTTCAGCAATCAAATCTTTTATGACGTTGTTACGAAGCCACCAAAACCCTTCTTTTTCATTCAGTTTGTATAATAAAGCTCCATAATAATCTACTTTTTCTTCAAAGAAAAATGGTTCAAAATTTGGCTCAAAACGATGATAACCAAATTTTTGCATCGCATCTAAGGTTTTTAAGGAATCCAAATAATGTCTATATCTCTTACTTTGGTTGATGTCCAAACCTTCGTTTGCAGAAAAAATATTCGTGATTCGAGCCAATGAAAAGGAAGTCAAAGCTGGCGGAATTTTTTCGGTTTCGACAAGTCGTAACACTTGTTCAAGGCTTTCTAATGTCGGATAAGTGCCTAAAATATCACAAATTGTGCGGTAAAAATCCATTCTTTTTGTGCTATTTGCAGCCGCAATTCGAGTGTCATTACTGAGTGATTGTAGAAATTTGAAACATTCTTCGCCATAATGTAGCTGCTCCATTTTGTTCAGCAGTGCAACAGTACTATCAATATTAGCTACATTTATTTGCTCATTTATTTTTGATTTCCAATCTGATAATTTTGAGGTTGAAAAACGAGAATTGCTTTTTTTATTTGTTTCAAAAAATACTTTTTCTGCTTCTAAATCGTTAATATAGAATAAGTTATATAGAAAAGAAAAATGTATATTTTTTTCATTTCTAAAATAAAAATCTAAAAACTCAGTTTTCGATTTTAGATTTACACCTTTAAAATAACAATAATAAGAAAGTAAAGATTGTGCTTTTTGTCCATTTTTAGCATCTTCAACAACAGAACCTAAATCGCGTACTGCGTATTTATTGCCTTTTAATAAGGTTTTTTCTATGTCTGAAAAATTTTGAGCAAAATTTTGATAAGCAAAAAAGAAGAGAAAAAAAGAAAATAAACCTATTTTTTTCATCAAATGTCGATGACGAAACACTTGCAAAGGCAGCAATTTAGATATGAAGCGTATCTTTTGTGACATAATAGGTTTGTATGTTTTTGTAATCACAAATATATTATATATTACATAAAAAACGATACTATTCTAAAATATTATCGTTTTAATGACCAATTTTTTTTTATTTTATTAAATATTTTACTGAATAATATAAATTATATTTACATTTGTTTTTTTGAAACCTAAAAGCCGTTTTACACAAAAAATGATAAACAATAAAAAAGATTTACAACCACTTTTTCTCTTTTTTCAAGTCCTAATCTTTTTGTTATTATCCCTCAATAATAGTAAAGCACAAGCGTGTTTTTGTACCAACTGCCCATTACAAGTTCCCGATAACGGAACCATTACAAGCACCATAAATGTTAGTGGCGCAATAAATAACTCATTGACTACCAACAACTTATGTAAAGTATGTGTTAAGTTTAAACACGAATTGGTCGGCGATTTAATCATCAAAATACAATCTCCATCAGGACAAGTTTTGTCACTTACTGGCCCAGTTTCACAAAATGGCTTGACCAGTTTTTCGACATGGGACGTTTGTTTTATCCCTTGTACGCAAGTCGCTGCGCCTTACTCAAATGGTACTTTTGGCGCTACTGCAAAATGGAGTAATGACCAGGCTTGGGGTTCATTTGGTAATTATACAGGCACTTATTATCCTTACGGAGGCTGTTTTTCAGATCTCAATACTGGCACTGTAAACGGCAATTGGAAACTAGTTGCTACAGATGCCGATGCCATTCATGTCGGCGAAATCCTCGATTGGTCGCTCGAATTTTGTAATCCAACTGGCATCGGCTGCCTACAATGCAATGCCAATGCAGGTACGATTCCGACTTCGCCAATTATCGCTTGTTCGGGTACATCGGCTTTGGCATTTAATGTTGTACCAACTTGGACGCCAGCCACAAATCAACCTTCAGCGGCGCAATTTTCTTATCAATATGTAATCACAAAAAACGATATTATCGTTGGCTATCAAGCACAACCAGACCTAAAAACTTATGCAGCTGGCACATATAATGTATGCGGTATGTCATATAAAACCAGTGATGCAGGCTTGATTCCTACGCCAAATAATATTTTGACACTTTCGGATTTGAAAACTCAATTGTCGAGTGCTACTCCACCGTTTTGCGCTAAATTTACGACAAATTGTATATCAGTTGTCATTAAAAAGACACCAGCGCCAACTAATTTAGTACAAACTATTTGTAACAATCAGAGTGTAAAAATAGGAACACAAACGTTCAAGACAAGCGGAAATTATAGCGTAAAACTCTCATCTTCAAATGGTTGTGACAGTATCGTGAATCTAAATCTGACCGTAAAACCAACCGTTTCTAAGATTCTAAATGTTGCAATTTGTCAAGGTAGTTCATTTAAAATAGGCAATAAAATTTATAAAAAACAAGGCGCATATAAAGACACATTAGTTGCTAAAAATGGATGTGATAGTGTTGTTTTTTTGAGCTTGGCAATTACGCCAGCTGCATATATTAAATTTTCAAAATCTATTTGCCAAGGCGACAGTGTAATATTTGGTACTAAATTTTTTAAAAAATCGGGTATATATCAGGACACATTTAAAAATTTTAGTTTATGCGATACTGCATATCAAATGACGTTGAATGTCTTGAAACCTAGTATCAAAAACATAGATACTTCTAGTTGTTCAAGTTTTCAATTCGGCACACTAAAATACACAAAATCAGGTACTTATATCGAAAAACTAAAAAATAAAGTTGGCTGCGACAGCACCATTAATTTAAAATTAGTGATAAAAAACACGAGTTCGGACACTTTGAAAATCACAAAATGCTTCGGCCAATCGTATAATTTTTTAGGTACAAATCTTATTAATACTGGCGTTTACAATAAAACTTTGGTTGCTAAAAATGGCTGCGATAGTTTTTTAGTTTTAAAATTAACGATTTTAAAACAAATACAATCCAAACAAAATTTCGCAGTTTGTTCGGGTATATTTGTACTTGTAGGTAAGCGATTTTATTCAAAAACTGGTACTTATAAAGACACATTATTGTCGCAAAATGGCTGTGATAGTATATTGACGACAACTCTAACAGTTAGTGATACCATCAAGCAAAATTTGGTTAAAACGATATGCCAAGGATCGACCTACAAACTTGGAAATCAAGTACTTACAGCGAATGGGAAGTATAAACAAAGTTTCAAAACCAAAAGTGGTTGTGATAGTATTGTTAGTCTAAATTTGACGGTTTTAGCTAATATAAAAACCATAAATGATACGACAGTTTGCTTCGGAGAAAAGATAAAAATTGGCAATAAAATCCACCAAATTTCGGGTGCATACATAGATACGCTTAAAGCTGCGACTGGTTGTGACAGTATCATTTTTACACAACTCAATGTGCGTTTAGAGAAGAAAAAAGATTTGTTTTTGACCATTTGCGAAGGCGATAAAATATTGGTTGCTCAAAATAATTACACCAAATCTGGTACTTATCTGGACTTAAAATCGCCAACTGCCTCTGGTTGCGATAGTGTCACGAATTTATATTTGACGGTTTCACCTAAATATAGCAAAACCATCAAAACAAAATTATGTTTTGGTCAATCATATAAACTCAATAATAAATTATTTTCTAAAAAAGGT
>JAYUJV010000668.1:0-4470 GCA_043764975.1 Saprospirales bacterium | reverse complement strand
TAATATTCTTCGCTGTCTTGCGTCATTTTTTGATACGCCGATTTTAGCGAAAGCGTGGATTCACTCCCAGATTCATTTTGAGTTTTTGAAGCAAAAGTCGAACTCGTATTTTTACTTTTAGTACCTGCATAAAAAGCTGCACCAACTGCAACGGCATTGGTCGGATCTATGCTTTGGTTTACTTTTATGCCCAATTGTTCGGTAATCAGTCGCTTTACTAACGGTATATAAGTAGAGCCACCAACCATGATCAGTTGTTGAATATCAGCTTCTTTCAGATTATTTTTTTCTAAAAGTGTTTTTATCATGTCAATAGTATCTATGATTTTATTGCTGATGATTTGCTCGAATTGCTCGCGGTATATTTCGAGATAAATCTCATGCGTTTCGCCATCAAGGTCTTCGATATTGAATTCGATTTCGGCGCTCGTGCGGCTCGAAAGTTCTATTTTTATGTCTTCGGACTTGATTCGGAGTTCGTAATATAGCTTGTTATATCGGCCATCGGACGAAAGGAGCTGGGGCATAATATCGCCAAAATTTCCTTTTCGTTGCAAATGCGGCACTATTATTTTTTCGATAATGAGGTTGTCAAAATCGAGTCCGCCAAGGAAATTATCGCCTTCGTGATCCGAAACGCGCATTTCGCCTTCGTCGAACCGCACGAGAGCCACATCGAAAGTGCCACCGCCAAGGTCGTACACGAGCCATTGACCTTCGAGGTTGTCTTGGCTATCGGTTTTATTGGCGAAAGCCAAACTCGCGGCTATTGGCTCTTGCAACAACACGACTTCGGCAAAACCTGCCTCATAGCCAGCTTTTTTGGTCGCATTGGATTGTATGGTATCAAACGAAGCGGGAATCGTAATCACGATGGCATCTAACACGTCGTCATTTTGGATAAACCCTTTCAATTCTTTTAGCACGAGCGCCGAAAGCTGTATCGGCGTGCGCTCTTCGGCTATGTTTTTGATATAAAATGTCTCGGAAGTCCCCATTTTTCGTTTGAAAAGACTCACGACATTGTTTGGGTCTTTTTCGACCATTTCGCGCGCTTTGTCACCCACGATTATGCGGTCTTTGCGAAACGCAACGACAGAAGGCAAAGTATCTTTTAGGCTAATTGGGTTCTTAAAAATCTCTGCTGCACCAGATGTGTATTTGGCAATCAGCGAATTGGTTGTGCCTAAATCTATGGCGTAATTGATGGTGTTGCTCATATTTATATGCTATATTAAAATCGAGGTAATTTTAAAATGTGTAACCCTGACAGCGTTAATATTACGGTTTTTTAACCCTATTTCCCTTCTACAATAATAATCCCTTTCTGAATAATTTTACCATCGAGGTGAACGATTGGTTTTATGACATCTATCACGACCAGGTTATCGAGTTTTGCGCCAGCGATATTGGCTTCGCAATCGGTTCGGGTTTCGTTATAGGCCTCGCCCATCGGATTGTGGATTTGCAAAGCCATGTCTGCAAAAGCGTCTTTTATGCGCTCTATGTGGCGCACGATGTTGTTTTGTTGCGCAGTTTTTTTCTCAATCTCGAACAATTGATTGATAATGCGCAGTATTTCTGATTGGTGTTGCATACGATTTTGATTGAGATGCTAAGGTAAAAAAAAATACGAATCCATAAAATTTTATTTTTACAAAAAATCAATTTACTTTTGTCAAATGATGACACAATACATATCTCCGTTCAAGACCATTGGTTTAGATGCTTCGCAAAGTATTGATAAACAAGCGATTGCGTTGATGAAGAAAAAATACTTAGCCGAAGTCGAATTGTCGCCGAGCCAGACCATCAAGATTGGCGATGCCGAAATGACCAAAAATGATGTCTTGAACCTGTTTGAAAAGTGGAATAAAATCGAAGACTGGGATTTTCATGTGGCCATAGCAAACGATGTGGCACTCTTGGATTTTTTGACACTCAGTACTTACGAAAACACCTCAAAACGATTTCAAGGAGATTACGCTTCGCTCATCAATAAAGATGGATTTGTATTTAAAATGGGTCCATTTTTTTCAAAATCCTACTCAGAGTCAGTCGTTTTACTGCTACGATATTGGGATTATAAAGGCATGAAACAGTTTTTTGACGAAGCGCCACTCGGCATGATGAGTTATTTGGAGCATCGGCAAGCCAACTATTCTATTCAGCAATATTTGAGCCGAATGCAAAGTAAAATTGAGTTTTTGTCGGAGTCCGTAAAACAAGGTAAACAGCTGACAATCAGTGATTTCTCGAGTTATTGTGAACCTCGATTTATAAAAACACTCAATGAGTTGCCCGAAGACGATTTTGAAGACGAAGTGAATAATATGGCAATTGTGTTGTACAATTTATCGGCGGCACTCTGGAATAGTAATCAGCGCGAGTCGGCAAAAGTCATTGTCAATCATATTTTTAGCCTCAATTGCTCCGATGAAATGGAACAAAGTATTCGGACTCGAAAAAGAGATTTTGGACAAGTACAAATAGGAACAGTAGATTCAGAACCATCTTCGGCTTGGAATACTTTTATAATCATTGTTCGGATTCTATTTTTTATCATGATCTTTGCAAGGGCTTGTAATTGATTTTTTATGTTTATACATTTAGGCATTATTCAAGAAAAAAGGAAATTTGTAACTCGTAGTATATACAGTTTCAATTAGCAATAAACAATTGGCAAAAGACAACGATTTTCGGCAAATTTGCTTATTGCTTATTGCAAATTTTATTGAAAATTAAGCAAATTCTTTAAAATTCAATTTTTTTCTTGAATGGCTAGTTGTTACTAATTATCTTTTTGAAATCCAAGAAAATTCAACGCTCTATATGAAGTTTATATCGCCATTTCAGTTTGTTGCTTTTGACAGACTAAAATCAAATTATAGCAAAGAACTCGATGAAGCCAAAGCTAACTTATTGGCTCAATTCGGCAATAGTGAATCTATTAAAATAAATGTAAAAGGTCAAATGATGTCAAAAAATGATGTCACAGAACTGTTTGCAAGTTTTGATAACGGCAACTACCTTCGGTATTACTCAGAGATACAGAAAGATACGGTATTGACTTCGTTTTTGCAACAAGCAAAATACAACGCCAACGAGTATTTTAGGCCTGCAGGCGTATTTCACGATAAGGTATTTGTTGATTTTATAAGTCCTTATTTTTCAAATAGTTATGTAAGTGTTTTTAAACAATATTTTGAAGAAAAAAACAACGTTGTCGTTAAATCTTTGATGAACATAAATGCTGTTTTGCTCAACGAGCATTGGCGTATAAAATCAAAAAACCTTATTGAAGAAGTGTTAAATCTACAAGCTGAAAAGTTGTCAGTAGCGATTATAGACATTGAAAATGATGTCACATATTCGCATCGAAAATTGTTAGATTTGCATCATCCAGATTTGATATTTTGCTACAACGCGCTGCCGTCAAATTATGAAGCAATAAGGATTGCTTACGCTCAAAAAATGATTGAGTTAGCGACCGCTATCAACACACAAGACAAAGAGCAAGCGCAATTTATATTGTCAGATGCAAAGCTCATGGATACTACGCCAAACATGGAGTTAAAGATTGAAAAAGCAAAAAATAAGCTCAATGACAGCGCTGCGTGGTATAAAAACATGAATCCAGCGATTTATGGCATCATCGGATTCATCTTTTTTTTGATGGCAATTAGTTATTTTAACCACCGCCGTACGCCAACTGAATCAAGTACGGTCTATCAAGATGTTGCTCCACAAGAGGAAAAATTTACTCGAACGAACCAAAGTGCAAACGAATCGCTAGCAGAAAATACCAAGTCCAATCTTGAAATATTGAAGAATAAAGTAGCAAACAAGGCTCAAAAAGCAAAAATAGTAAGGATAAAAGAGAACTTACAACTAAACAAAACTGCTTTTAATGATTTTGTAAAAGCTCAAAAACTAAATGGTAACAATATCGTAGATGAAAAGGCATTTTTTGATCAACAAATAGTTAATTATCAGTATCAATTTAATGTAAATGCAGTTGTGTTTGCCAAAGTGAGGAAAGAATACGTCGATTTTTTGCAGGATTGCTATGTGCGCTACAACCACGAAGTCAATTTTAAAAACAATATGCACTACTTTTTTCAGTTTTTATCTGACGAAAAAAAGATGCTATATATCTTAGAAAACTGCAATAATAATGTAAAAGTTGCCGAAGAAGAACCAAGTAGAGAAGAAGTACCTCCTAAGTATTAGGACATGAAATATTGATAATCAATTAATTTTTTATAAGTAAAAAATCGTGTAAAGTATTGATTATCAATGACTAACTAGCAATTTTGACTTAAACTAAAAAAATACGCAAGTCTATAAGCCGGATTCTGTATCTCCGCACGAGGCGAAAACCTCTATCATTTATCTACGTCGTCAATCACTTGCCGACTGTATCTGCCTACCCCCCGACATTCAAGCGAGCAACTTTTATTCGTGACC
>JAYUJV010000667.1:0-1672 GCA_043764975.1 Saprospirales bacterium | reverse complement strand
CTACCTTTGAAGACTGAAACTGCTTAGAAAGCTCGGAGAGCATCTCGTCCGATAGCTTTGCATTGGGCTTGTTATCAATCTCAAGTCCTTTCTTTTTGAGGTGCTCTACGATGGTAGATGTACCTACATTAAGGTCTTTGGCTACTTTGAATAATAAATTTGACATTCGCGATTTTGAAATTCTTCAAAAATTGTTTATATGTATAGCTTCTTTCTACTCAAAGCATATTCGAGTAATCTGAAAGAAACTATCTTGAGTTAGTTCCTCTTCATTTCTAATTATTTTTATAATTCATACTGAAAAGAATGTTATATTTCTTATTTTTAATTAAAACAATATTAATCATCAATAAGTTTCTTATATTTTTAATTTAAAATTATGCTTCTTTTTCTTCTTCAAATTCAGAAGATAAGATGCCGATTACTTCGCGGATTGTTTCCTCTTCGAGATCTGTACGACGGAGTAATTCTTCTGGACTCAATGACAATACGTCGCGCGCTGAGTCGCAGCCAATGTTTTTGAGTTGCTCGATTACCCATGCGTCGATTTCGTCTGAGAATTCTTCTAAGTCCACGTCATCTATTTCTACATCGTCGGTTTCGCGGAATACGTCGATTTCGTAACCTGTCAATTTGCCCGCCAACTTGATATTGGTACCACCTTTACCGATGGCCAATGATACTTGGTCTGGCTTGAGGTAAACCGATGCTTTTTTATTGGCATCGTCAAGTACGACACTACTTACCTTTGCAGGTGTGAGTGTACGTTGGATAAACAATGACTCATTGGTTGTGTAGTTGATAACGTCTATGTTTTCGTTGCGCAATTCGCGCACGATACCATGAATACGACTACCTTTCATACCTACACAAGCTCCAACTGGATCTACGCGATCATCGTTAGATTCTACGGCTACTTTTGCTCTTTCGCCTGGCATACGCACAATCTTTTTGATTACGATTACACCATCTTCGATTTCTGGTACTTCTTGCTCAAGCAAACGCTCAAGGAAAGTTGGCTCGGTGCGCGAAAGGATAACAACTGGTGTGTTGTTTTTCATTTCTACACGCTTCACTACCGCTCTTACCATATCACCTTTGCGATAAAAATCACCTTTGATGGTCTCGGTACGCGGCAACAACAATTCGTGATTCGAATCGTCGTCGATAACCAAAAATTCTTTTTTCATGATTTGGTGTACTTCGGCCGTAACCAACATACCTACCATATCATTGTATTTCTTATAAATATCGTCTTTTTCGAGATCCATGATTCGCGCTACAAGCGTCTGACGAGCAGCCATGATAGAACGGCGACCAAAATCTTCGTACTGTAGCTGCTCATAACATTCAGAACCGACTTCGTAGTCTGCATCTATGCTAAATGCCTCTGAAATTGAGATTTGACGATTGTCATCCGTTACTTCTCCATCGGGTACGATTTCGCGCACGCGCCATAGTTCTAAGTCCCCACTCTGTGTGTTCACGATTACATCGAAGTTCTCGTCAGAGCCATATTTTTTACGAATTAGGGTACGGAATACGTCCTCTAAGACACGAACCATCGTTGGACGATCTATGTTCTTAACATCTTTAAACTCCGCAAACGTATTTGCCAAATTAATCATGCGAATGCTATTATTATTCTTTTATTAAATAAAAAACCTTCTTT
>JAYUJV010000666.1:0-4482 GCA_043764975.1 Saprospirales bacterium | reverse complement strand
TGCTGAACAAAATATGTCTGGATATCTCATCGGCTTGTTGGAGATGTATTGGACTGGCATTATTCAAAGTATTTTTAAGGTTAATTCAAAAAATTTGACTGACGACAATCAAAAATCTATGGTTATGCGTCCGTCCTTGAAAGAGCCTTTCGGAACGTTTATCCCCGATACAATAATCAAAATAGATCATTTTTTATTTTCAAAAGCAAGACATTCTGTTGGTAAAGCGTTCATAGTGAGGAAGTTATAAACTAAAAACCCTTTAAGGGTTCTTTATAAAAAACTTGAAAGAATTAGTTTAAAAACCCTTTAAGGATTTTTACAAAAAAGCCATGAAGAATTTACTTTTTTCGTTTTTTGCCCAAATAATCCTTAAAGGGTTAAATACACTAAAAAACCTTTAAAGGGTTATACATTTAAAATTATGTACGAACAACTAAAATCCGATTTTGAAAACATTGAATTAATCCTTGAAAATATAAAAAATCAAGGAACAGATTTTATAAAAAATCTAAACAATCGACCAACTTCGGTTGAGATTCCAACGCTCGAAAACGGAGTATTAAACGATATCGGACTCGGTGCATTAGAAACACTCGAATTATTCAATGCTCAATTTGAACCAATCATTGCTGGTTCATCTGGACCACGATATTGGGGTTTTGTAACTGGTGGCGCAACGCCAGCTGCAATCGCAGGAGATTGGTTATCAGCGGTTTATGATCAAAATTCGCAGAGTATAAAAGGACAAGGCGACGTTTCGGCTATTATTGAATTAGAAACAGTGAAGTTAGTTTTAGACCTTTTTGAGTTGCCAAAAGATTATTTAGGCGGTTTTGTTTCTGGCGCAACCATGTCAAATTTTACGTGTTTGGCAGTTGCTCGACAGTGGTTCGGAAAGCAGTATGACTTAGATTTTGCAAAAGACGGCATCACAAAACGAATCAATATATTGAGTGCGTTGCCACATTCGTCCGCCATAAAATCGCTTTCGATGTTGGGTATTGGTAGCAATAATTTTACGAAAGTAAACATCGAAAACGGCAATCGAGAATCTATTGATATTCAAGACTTAGAACAAAAAATACAAGCACTTGATGGCGCGCCGTTTATCTTAATCACGAGTGCTGGCACAGTCAATACCGTTGATTTTGATGATTTTAAAGCCATTTCAAAACTAAAAGAAAAGTACAATTTTTGGTGGCACATCGATGCCGCTTTTGGAGCATTTGCCGTTTGTTCACCTGCACATAAACACTTGTTGTCAGGTTGGGAAATCGCAGACAGCATCACTATTGATTTTCATAAATGGCTAAATGTGCCTTACGAAAATGCGATTTTTTTAGTAAAAAATGAACATAGATTGGCGCAAATGGAGACTTTTCAGAACACGAATGCGCCATATTTAGGTAATCCGCTCGAAAATTTTAGTTATCTGAATTTATTACCCGAAAATTCGAGGCGATTAAAAGCCTTGCCAGTTTGGTTTACCTTGAAGGCTTATGGCAAAATCGGCTACCAATCCATCGTCGAAAATTCGATAAATATGGCGAATATTTTGAGTCAATTTATTGAAAAAAGTAATCGATTTGAATTGTTAGCGCCAACGAGATTAAACAACGTTTGTTTTACCCTTTCGGGTGATGAAAATCAGGAAAAAGTACCAGATTTTTTATTGAAATTGAATCAAACCAAAATGGTTTTTATGACACCAACAGTCTATAACGGAAAAAAAGGAATCAGAGCATCTTTCGTCAATTGGCGTACGCAACTCACTGATATTGAATTGGTTATAAATGAAATGAACAACATAATATAATGGAAAAACACCTTGATATTCTAAATAAAAAGACTGAAAAAGCGAAATTAGGCGGCGGTCAAAATCGAATAGATGCACAACACGCTAAACGAAAACTGACAGCTCGCGAACGCTTACATTACCTACTTGACGAAGGCTCTTTTGAGGAAATTGGGATGTTCGTAGAGCATCGTTGTACCGATTTTGATATGCAAAGTCAATCGTTTTTAGGCGATGGCGTAGTGACTGGTTATGGCACAATTCATGGTCGAATAGTATATGTTTTTTCGCAAGATTTTACCGTTTTTGGCGGCTCTTTATCTGAAACCCATGCGGCAAAAATTTGTAAAATCATGGATTTGGCCTTACAAAATGGCGCACCTTGTATTGGACTCAACGACTCGGGCGGCGCGCGCATACAAGAAGGCGTGAGTTCGCTTGGTGGCTATGCCGATATTTTCTACAAAAACACCTTAGCCAGTGGCGTGATTCCGCAAATTTCGTTGATTATGGGGCCTTGTGCAGGTGGTGCAGTCTATTCGCCAGCCTTGACGGATTTTACGATTATGGTCGAAAACACCTCATATATGTTCGTAACTGGCCCAAATGTAGTCAAAACCGTCACGAACGAAACCGTCACTTCCGAAGAACTCGGCGGTGCTATGACCCATGCCACAAAGTCTGGCGTGACGCACCTAACGGCACTCAATGACCTCGAATGTATCTTGAAACTCAAGCAATTATTGAGTTATTTACCTCAAAATTGTGAAGAAAAACCTGCAAAATTAGCTTACGAAATAGGTTCGGAAAAATGCGAAGACCTATATAAAATCATACCCGAAAACCCGAATCAACCTTACGATATTCGAGAAGTCATCAGCCAAATTGCTGACGTAGATTCATTTTTTGAAATTCAAGAACATTATGCCGAAAACATCGTGGTTGGATTTGCACGTTTGGCTGGTCGAAGTATCGGTATTGTGGCCAATCAACCTGCCAGTTTAGCTGGCGTGTTGGATGTTGATGCGTCCAAAAAAGCAGCCCGATTTGTCCGCACTTGCGATTGCTTCAATGTGCCGCTTTTGGTACTCGAAGACGTGCCAGGCTTTTTACCAGGCACCGATCAAGAGTGGAACGGCATCATCACGAACGGAGCGAAGTTGCTGTTTGCTTTTTGCGAGGCGACTGTTCCGCGCATCACGGTCATTACGCGCAAGGCGTATGGTGGCGCGTATGATGTCATGAACTCAAAACACATCGGCGCCGACCTCAATTATGCTTGGCCGACCGCCGAAATTGCCGTCATGGGTGCAAAAGGTGCATCAGAAATTATTTTTAAAAGAGAAATTGACGCTGCCGAAAACCCAACCGCAAAGTTGCTCGAAAAAGAAGCCGAATATGTCGAAAACTTCGCCAATCCATACAAAGCAGCGGCACGCGGCTTCATCGACGAAGTGATACATCCGAACGATACACGTCGAAAATTAATCAAGGCTTACGCCATGCTCGAAAATAAAGTCGCGCATTTGCCAAAGAAAAAACATGGTAATATTCCGTTGTGATTTGAAAAATCCGATTTAGGGGTCATTCAAAAAATAACATAACCATTTTACTCGTCTTTTGAGCCAATACTGCGTTACAAAAAACGGTATGTAGCCTGTACTTTTTTGTTTATACAGCTTTTAATGTACAATTTTTGTATCGAAAGATGAAATATATGCGGTAATTTTGAGTAGGAGTTTTTATTAATTTTGATTACCAATGTGTTGTCTGTAATAGAACTGTTGTTAATTCATATTTGTCAATTTGCGGGTTTACGAGAATGTTATTAGCTATCAAAAATATGAAAAATGAAACACAAATTTGATTATTAAAAAAATAATTGTAACTTTGTTTTAAATTATACAATATATGAGAACACTAAATGTTTCAATTTCAGATATAGAATTTAACAAATTCGGGATAAAAAATGAGCAATTAAATTTTACTGAGTTTATTGAATTGGTCAGCAAAGAATTGATGCGTCAAAACTTAAACCGATGCGTGGAACTTGCCAATAATTATGGATTGTCAAAGTTGACGATGGAAGAAATTACAAATGAAGTAAAAGCGGTAAGGAAAAATGCAAAAAATCGTCATTGATACAAATGTGATTGTTTCGAGCCTTAACATTTGAAGAAATATAAGACAGAGAAAAGTTCTGGAAAGATGCAAAAGCAATAACAAGATGGATAAATAAATCAAAATAGATAAAAAACAAAAAAGCACTCCTAAATACTCATTTAGCAGTGCTTTTTTTATAAAATATCAAAAAAAATATTATTTTAATTCCCTTAATTTCTTAATTATTTTAATTCCCCTCGGGCTAACGGTGTCTTCGAGTTTTGTTCTTTTTGTAGTCCATAAAGATAAATTCGCCGAGGTTTTGAAGGCCGCTATAAAAGGCTTTACCGTTGTTTGCAGCTGTGAACGCATCTACGAATTGCATGAGGTAGGGGTCACTCGCAATCATAAAAGTCGTGATTGGAATATCCATTTTTTTACATTTAGTCGCTAAATTCAAGGTACGCGTTACGATTTGTCTATCGAGGCCAAAACTGTTTTTGATGTATTGTTTACCTTTTTTCATACACGTCGGTTTGCCGTCGGTAATCATAAAAATTTGCTTGTTTGGATTGCGGCGT
>JAYUJV010000665.1:0-4483 GCA_043764975.1 Saprospirales bacterium | reverse complement strand
TATTCGATTACTTTTGCACGCAACTCATCTAACTGCTTGATTATCAGATCTTCTGATTTGCCCCATTCGTTCGGGTCGTATTGTTCGCCGATGGCGTGTAGGTATTCCATACGACTTTCGAGCATAACGGCCGTCGAAATTTTTGAACCCAACACCATGATTTCAGCAATCGAAAGCGAATCGGCTGGCGACAAAACGTAGCGCAAACAAGCCATCAATAATCGGATTTCTTGCGTATCAAGCAAACCATTTCGAGCAATGGCAGCTTTCAAACCAGCCTTATGCAAAGCCTCTGCCATCGCTTGACAGTCGGCATTGCTTTTGAACAATATCGCGACATCGCCAGCTTGGGCAACGCGCATCTCGGTTTCGCCTTTCGGCATGATGTATAACTTTTTTTCTAATTCTTTTTTTAATGTCGTCGCAATGGCATTGGCAAACCAAGGCTTATCGGTTGTTTTTTTGCCAGTTTCGGGATCGAGTTCAAAATACCAAAGTTTGAGCGCATCGCTCATCAAAAACTCGTCTTTTCGCTTCGGATTCAGCACGATTTGCGTTTCGGGCATATCGAATGACTTTGTGAAAATCGCATTCGTGGCATACACAATATCTGGTCGTGAACGATACGAATCCATCAAAACATCGTCGGGGTGAACGCCGCCATTTTTATCCACAATGGCTTTCATAATGATAGGATCTGCCCCTCGAAAACCATAAATAGATTGTTTGGGATCACCGACCCAAACCGAATTTTTGGCAAGTGCCGAAAGTTTCAAAAATATCTCTAATTGTATCGGACTCGTATCTTGAAACTCATCGACCATCAGCAAATCGAGTTCATCGCGGAGGACTTCGCAGACTTCGGGTTTGGTCAGGAGTTCGAGCATAATCAATTCCATATCCGAATAATCAATCCATCCGCGCTGTTTTTTATAGACTTCAAACTCTGTTATCGCTTGCCCCACGAGGTCAAAACTAAGGTCAATATATTGCTTTATGTCGTCCTGAAAATCCTCGAAATGTATGTGTTGCGCCGCGAACTCTTGCAAAGGTTCGAGGCAAGGTTTTGCTTTTTTGGCAGCCTCTAATTTACCGATTTTTGCCCATTGGTGCCAATACAAAAAGCCACGATACTGCAAATCATAGCTTATGATTCGTAGTTCTTTTACGACCGTAGTTGTCTTTGCCGTTTCGTCGCCAGAGGCTTCTATTTCGGAGATTGTGTTCGCAATCGCTTGCTCCAAATCCGCTTTTAGGCCTTTGCTATGTATCGGTTTTCGCTCACCTAAATAAGGTAAAAACGACTCGAAAGAATTGATTTTACTTTTTTCTAAATCACTGATAGACAGGTTATTAACACGTGCGATGTCCACCAAATAATTGATGTTGTTGCGCCAATCGTATTCCTCGGTTTTGGACAATCCAAGTTTTTGGCAAAGGTTGTACATCGTTTCCGTTACCTCAGTTGTCAAGACCATCGCCAAAGCATTGTTGAAGATTAATTTGCGGTCTTCTTCCGCCATAATTTCGACATTTGGCGCAATACCGACCTCGAATGCAAATCGGTGTAGTAACTTTACGCCCACACTATGCACTGTGCCGATGAGGGCATTTGTCATCTCGTTGGCAGCGGTGGTCATGCCTTTTTCGAGCAATTTTACGCGCACGCGCTCTTGTAATTCGGCCGCCGCTTTTTTGGTAAATGTGGTCGCAATGATGCCCGAAGGCTTCACGCCTTCATTGAGGTAGCCGACCATTTCTTCGGTCAAGCGATAGGTTTTTCCGCTACCTGCACCTGCCGAAATTATTTTTATTTTGCTCATGTTTTTGTTTTCCTAAATCTATATTTTACTAATAATCAATTAGTTGTAAAGGTTATTTCCGATTAAAGTTCATCACTTCTATTTTATTGGCCATAAGGTGTTCGAACCATTTTACAGGCGTTTGCACTTTATCGCCTGTGCGTGTATCGCATTTAAAAAACAAATAAAAAAGTTGTATAAAATCTCCCACACGCCATAGCAGTGACTCGATGCGCTCATGGCTCGTGATGTCATCGTGGTGCAACGCGTGCAAACGCCAACAATAATAGGCTTCGTCGTGCAGTTCCGTTACCTCCAATATGTCCCATTCTGTGATGTGTTTTTCGAGGAATCGACGTGCATAAACGCCGTGGTGTTTTGTCCAGTCGCGGGGCGTCGATTTGTCTTCTATATACTTAAAGGTATCGTGTGCATACGTGATGATGCGCAACTTGCGTCGCATTTCGGCATCGATAGGCAACTGATCTATATTGTCAAGGATTTCGGGAATATGATACACCACACGTCCTTCGGGGTGGCCAAAACGAGGTTCGCCCCAAAGTAAACCTTGGTAGTAATCGGCATCGAGCAAAAAATTTTCTTCGAGCGCTGTCTCGGGGCGGAGCAGCTTACGAATCATGTTGTCGTCAGGCGCGATGTGCTGCATAAGCGGAGCGAATCGTGTTTAATAATTGGTTTTAGAAGCTATTAATATCTACAAAGATAGTCTTTTTCAAAAAAATAAAAATATCTTTTAAAATTGTATTTATATTAATAATAATAAATGTAGTATTTTTTAATTTATAATTAATTAAAAATCAACACTTTGAATTAATGCCAAAGATTAAAAAAAAGATATTTTCATACCAATATACTCTATCAGATTTTCCATATTATTTTTCTGATATTAAAATGACAAAAAATAGGCACTAAATATACAACGTTTTTGGTTCATATAACGTCTTTGATGTGTAAGTAACGTGTAAATAATATCTTGGCGTTATCGCTACTATTTTAAACTTATACTTCGCTCAACTTTGCCAACTTATTATCTACATGTTACTAAGTCGCGATTCGATATTTGTTTTTTCTTAAAAAAATGTTAAGTCATTTTTAAAATCAAGTTAAAACGCTTTTTGAATACAATCTATTTTATTTTCAATTGTTATTTTTGTATAATTTTCGTATAAATGGTACAAGTATTATATATTAGAGCTTATAAAAGTAGTTAAATTTGCTACTGTTGTTTCTGCCTTTATTCTTCAAAGCCATTGGTAGCGAAGGGTGAGCGCGGAAACAAAACATAAGGCACACGCGAGCCGAAAACGGATTTTTTTGAAATTTAGACTACATCTTTTTTCGTGCGGCTGCTTGTGCCTTATGTTCTATTTTTTTGTTCTTTTAAAATTTTGTGGAACGTATCAGAAGTACCTTTTTTTTAAGTATAAAAGTATTAAGTATTTCAGTTTTATAAATATCTAAAATGCTTATTATCAATTTATTATCTCGACTTGAATACTTTATACTAATATACTTAATACTTTTAGAGTAATAGAAAACTACTATAATACGTTTGTCCACAAAAAATAAAAGCACCTTTTTTTCTATTTCATTATTTCAAAATCATCAAAATTAATTGTTACTATGTTGAAGAACAGTATTTTGCCCCTCGTGGCAGCAGGTTTGATTGGTGGTCTTGTGACCGTAGGCGGCGTGGCGTTGCTACAAAAAAACCAACTAAAACAAAATGCGCCGAGCGCGCAAACTAAGCAAGTAGATTACGAATTGCCCAACGCAGGCGCAGGCGCTATGAACATGGATTTTACGATAGCAGCCGAAAAAGCAGTCAACGCAGTGGTGCATATAAAAACGACTGAGAGCAAAAAGACGATCGAAAAAAATAAACGCGAGTATCAAAGCCGCGATCCATTCGCACAGTTTTTTGGCGGACAAGGTGGCGGTGGTATGCAAGACCTTTTTGGTGGCAGCAATCCGTTTGGCTCGTTTCAATATCAGCCCAAAGCTGGCACTGGTTCGGGTGTCATCATATCGAGTGATGGACTCATCGTTACCAATAACCACGTGGTAGAGTTCGGCGACGAATTCGAGGTCACGACCAACGACAATCGTACCTTTAAGGCGACACTTGTGGGCAAAGACGCAAACGTGGATATAGCAGTGTTGCGTATCGAAGCCAATAATTTGCAACCCATCACTTATGGCGATAGCGACAAAGCGAAAGTTGGCGAATGGGTATTGGCAGTCGGCAATCCGTTTGAGTTAAATTCTACGGTTACAGCAGGCATTATCAGCGCAAAAGGTCGCTCTTTAGACAAGCAAAGTAGCCGTATCGAGAGTTATATACAGACCGATGCACCAGTCAATCCAGGTAATTCGGGCGGCGCACTCGTCGATGCGAGCGGCCGTTTGATTGGTATCAACACAGCCATCGTGACGCACACTGGCTCGTATGAAGGCTATTCGTTTGCGATTCCAGTCAATTTTATGACTAAGATCGTAGATGACATCATCAAATATGGTAGCTATCAGCGCGGTGTGCTTGGTGTAGAAGTTGCCGATGTGGAAAGCGACGATGTAAAAACCTTGGATTTGCCAACGGCACAAGGCGCACTCATCACGAATGTGATAGATGGCAGTGCTGCGCAATATGCAGGGATATT
>JAYUJV010000664.1:0-1679 GCA_043764975.1 Saprospirales bacterium | reverse complement strand
TTTTAAATCAGCATTTTATACATTTTTTATTCAGTAAATATCAATTTTAGTTCTTTTAATTTTTTTGTGAATTTATTAAGTATTTCGAGTTTTGAAGTATTATTAAAGTATTAAGTATTTGAGTATTAAGTATTCAAGTCGAGATAATAACGAGTATTAAGTATTTGAGTATTAAGTATTCAAGTCGAGATAATAACGAGTATTAAGTATTTGAGTATTAAGTATTCAAGTCGAGACAAGTACCTAATAATCATATTGTTAGATATTTTATAAATTGCAATGCTTTACATTTCTTTACTTTACTTTATACCAAAGTAAATCTGAGTTAAACTAAGGCATTTTAAATCAAGTATGCAAAAAAATAAAAGAACCATAAGTTTTTATTGAAAAAAAATGTAAAAAAAAGAAATTATGGCAGTAGATCAGCGAATTATTCCAATCAATATCGAAGATGAAATGAAAACGGCCTACATTGATTATTCAATGTCCGTTATCGTATCGCGTGCCTTACCAGATGTGCGCGATGGCTTGAAGCCAGTTCACCGTCGAGTATTGTATGGCATGTCAGAACTCGGTGTCGAGTACAACAAATCTCATAAAAAATCAGCCCGTATTGTGGGTGAGGTCTTAGGTAAATATCACCCGCATGGCGATACATCTGTATATGATACGCTCGTGCGTATGGCGCAAGATTGGACGCTCCGCTATCCGCTCGTGGATGGTCAAGGTAACTTTGGTTCTATGGACGGCGACTCGCCAGCAGCCATGCGTTACACCGAGGCGCGTATGCGACGCATAACAGACGAAATTTTGTCTGACCTCGATAAAGAAACCGTTGATTGGAAACTTAACTTCGACGATACGCTCGAAGAACCAAGCGTAATGCCTTCCAAAATTCCGAATTTGCTCATCAATGGCGCTTCGGGTATTGCGGTCGGTATGGCCACCAACATGATGCCACATAACCTGACAGAGGTTTGTGATGGAATTTTGGCTTACATCGAAAATCCAGATATTACGATAAAAGAATTGATGAACCACATCAAAGCGCCAGATTTTCCAACTGGCGGTATTATATATGGTATGAACGGCGTGCGCGAAGGTTTTGAAACTGGTCGCGGTCGTGTTGTGGTTCGTGCAAAAGCAGAAATCGAAAGTGCTGCAAATGGTCGCGAAACCATTATCGTAAACGAAATTCCTTACCAAGTCAATAAAGCGCAATTGATTATCAAGATTGCGGATTTGGTAAACGACAAAAAACTAGACGGTATCAGCGATATTCGCGACGAATCGGATAGAAATGGTTTGCGAATTGTGATTGAAATCAAACGCGACGCACAAGCGAATGTCGTGTTGAGTAATTTATATAAATATACGCCGCTCCAAACTTCTTACGGTATCAACAACGTTTGTTTGGTCAATGGTCGTCCATATACGTTGAACGTAAAAAATCTAATTGAAGAATTTGTAAAATTCAGATTAGAAGTCATTGTTCGCCGTACACAATTTGATTTGCGTAAAGCAAAAGAACGTGCGCATATCCTCGAAGGCTTAATCATTGCGCTCGACAATTTAGATGCTGTGATTGCTTTAATTCGTAGCTCTCGTACTTCTGAGATTGCGCGCGAAGGTTTGATGTCGAATTTTAGTTTGTCAGAAATACAAGCAAAAGCGATACT
>JAYUJV010000663.1:0-13398 GCA_043764975.1 Saprospirales bacterium | reverse complement strand
AAACGCGAAGAACCATCGCGACGCGCACCTAAATTCAAGTAGTATTTTTCTTTAAAACCATAAGTCAGATTGGTAAAATAAGAAAGCAATACGTTTTTAAAAGCATCGCCATCAACTTGTGGAATAAAGTCATTGGTAGTTGAGCCAGGTGTTATACCTGCATCGTTTTGCAACACGCCAGTTAAGCCATAACCTGTAAAACCAAAGGTGCTAAACGAGGTTTTTACAATTTCATTATACAAACCAACATTGAAATAATGATTACCAACGTTTTTAGTATAAGTCGCTGAATTTGTGCCTGTTATACGATTTCTAATTTGATTATCTCTTGATAAAAAACCGCTTTTGCCTTGTCCAGAACCACCTGCTGTACTGAGTTTAGAGGCATAGTCCGTAATCGTCCAATTCTCATAATCTGTACCCCAATTGGTACGTAAATTTAAACCTTTTATGAAAGGAATTGCATATTGCAAATAAATATTTCCGATGCCTTTTAGCTCTCCAATATCGCGCGAACGCTCTTTTATTTCCTGCACAGGATTCGGAAAACCCGATTTCAATTTAGTATAAGAGCCATCTTCATTGTAAGGCGTTTCGTAAGAATTCGCCCAGCGCAAACCATTCAACGGTGAACTCAAATTCCTATCGCCTTCTGCACCATAATTATAATCCGAATAACCGATAGACGTATTTGCGCCAAAAGAGAAATCGCCTTGTTTGCCTTCTACATTCACACGACCTGTATATCGCTTGATGCCTGTATTTTGCACTGTACCAGTTTGGTCAAAAAGATTACCTGACACATAAAAAGTGAACTTGTCCGAACCGCCCGAAAGTGCTAATTGATGCTGTTGGGTTTTTCCTTTTTGAAAAATTAAACTTTCCCAATTGGTATTGATTTGTCGTAATTTATCAAGGCTTTCTTTACTCAAACTAGAAATTGGTGTGCCGCCGCGCGCCAATTCATAATCAATTTTTTCCGTTGTGCTCATCACTTTTATCGGATTGGTCGGATAGTCCGAATTGCCCAAAAGGCCAGAATATTCTATCCTCATAGCTCCTGCTTTTCCTTTTTTAGTCGAAATCACGATGACGCCATTTGCACCGCGCGAGCCATAAATAGAAGTCGCCGCCGCATCTTTCAAAACAGAAATATTTTTAAAATCTTCGGGATTCAACGAAGCAAAATTCGCGGCTGTAATTTGAATCCCATCGAGGATATACAAGGGCGCATTGCTACCACTGATGGATCCGACGCCACGCAAACGTACCAACGCCGACTGACCAGGCTGACCCGAGCTCGATATTACCAAAAGTCCCGGGGCTTGCCCTTGTAGAATTTGGTCGAAAGAGGCCATTGGTACTTGCTTGAGTTTGTCGGCTTTTATGACCGCCACCGAACCCGACGATTCGCGTTTGTTCTGATTGGCATAGCCAGTAACCACTACATCACTCAATGTTTTGGCGTCTTCTGACAACGTAATCGTGATGTCTGTTTGTCCTTTAGTATCCATTTCTAGACTTTTGTAGCCTACAAAACTAAAAACGAGTATGTCTTCGTTTGGAATAGACAAACTAAATTCGCCATTCAGATTGGTAACTGTACCAACTGTTTTCGTGTTTTTAAGCGTGATATTCACCCCAGGCATTGCATTGCCATCTGCAAGGTCAGTCACGATGCCTTTGATTGTTCGGTTTTGTGCCGAAAGTCCGATTTGTACTAACATGAAGCACAAAAAAAGTAATTTTTTATTCATTTTTAAATGTTTTGGTGGAAACATATCGCAATATATCGTTGTTTCGAGTTACAATAATAGATGTTTTTTATAAGAATAATAAAATATTAGACAAAATATTATTTTTAATGAATCTAAAATTTTGAAATGTCATAAATATTCTATTCTTTTGCTATTATTATTTAATTTCTTAAACATTTTTAAAATGAAAAAAATATACTTTTTTTTGATGACATTTTTTGTCAGCTTTAGTTTGAATGCACAAAAAGACACTTTGTTTTTTGAAGGTTTTGAAAAAGTAGATTTCAAAACAATGATTACAGTACCTACTGGCAAAGATATTACATGGGTCAATTGGGACAAAGACGCTAAGGCATCAGGCTCGGCCACTATTCCTTCTAACTGGTATAGTGCGCCTGAAATTTATCAATTCCAAGTCACTAAACCAGCAGTATTAAATAACACAGCACACAGTTTGTCATGGTTGGATGGGGATATTCCTGGCTCTACCAATATATTGATTTCGCCACCAGTCACCATCACTGACGACAAAGCTATATTGAGCTGGCAGTCATGTCCATTGCAAGGCCCAGCATTTATGGACGGTTATAAGGTCTTGGTATCAGTTGCTTCAAATGACATTGTGAAAGCAAAACCCGATACCTTATTTGTCGCTGCAGAAGTAACAAGCTATAAAGATCCAGCAACACTTTTGTTGAGTGATTTTAAATTTTCAAAAGGCTATATTCACGCCAATAGTTATACAAACAAAAAATATTGGGATACCACAGGGTTAAAAACTTTTCATAGAGGCCGTTTAGAGCCACATTCGGTGAGTTTGGCTAAGTATAAAGGGAAAAAAATCTACTTACATTTCTATCACGATTCAAGTGATGATTATATTTTTGAATTGGACAATATCTTGGTTTTAGGCAACAAGACAATTGACACAAAAGATGTGAACGCAAACGATATTCGCTTAGTGACGTATCCGAATCCAGTGACTAATTACGTGAATGTGTTGTATCGTATCGAAAACACTAGCACAGTCAATGTCAGCGTAACCAATATCGAGGGTAAAAAGATGCTTCAGTTATATGACGGACAAGGCGTTGGCGAGATGAATCATCACTTTGATGTCAATGCGTTAGCAGCAGGAACTTATTTTATGCAAATCAATATAGGTGGCAAAATCGCAACCGAAAAATTTGTGAAACAGTAAATAGTAAATTCAGCGTTTTATATTTTATGTGCTACGAAATGGGCGATTTTTTCTCCTTTCGTAGCACATTTTATTTTAATTCTAAAATAAAATACCCAATAATGAAAAGACAATATATAATACTTACGATGTTGCTTTCGGCTCAATTGTTTTGTGCTTGCCAAAAAGAGGAAGTAAAGAAAGTAGATGTGGTCGTAACACCAATTCCTGTTGTGCCAACGCCTGTGACGCCAGTTCCTACCTCAACTTACGTCAAAGATGTACCTTATTTTTATCAATATAGCAACACCAACAATCCAAGTGGCTCTTGCCAAAATACTTGTGTGGCTATGGTTTTACGCTATTTTGCTATCCAAGAAGGAAAAGACGTCGCGATTAGCAATGCCATTACACCCGATGCGATTAGTACCGCATGGGGAACAAAAAAAGCACAAAGCGTAGCTGGCCTCGAAGCCGTATTTAATAAAGAAGCCGAAACCAAAGGATTGGTCGTGCGCGACAAAGGTTCTGAAACAATGCCTTTAGCTGATTTTGTAACTACTGTAAAAGGTAGCAAAACACCTTTTATAGTGCATGGTTATTTTACAGCTTACGGACACATTATGGTCGTACTTGGTTTTGATGGCGTGGACTATATCTGCAATGACCCTGCTGGAAAATGGAGTCAGCAATATCAAAAAGGCGGATATAGTAGCAATAACGATAGCGAAGGCAAAACCATCAAATATGCCAAACAAGCCTTCGAAGCCGCTATTTCGCCTGATGGAATGGTTTGGGTACATTCGTTTAAGTAATGGAAAGTAGAGAAATATCAATTTAAATTCAAAACAAAAAGGTATGACTTGAATCTTTTCAAGTCATATCTTTGTATTTTATTCAGCTATAAAGTAGCAATATTCATTCGTTTTTCTCAAAAATCAAGGAATCGACCAATATTGATTCGTAATGACTTGGTTTTCGTCATATTCAAAAATAGCGCGGCTGTTGCCATCGTGTTTGAGGTATAGCCAATCCATGCGAGATATAGTCGTGCGCACGACTGCAAAATTTGCTCTACCAGCTCGGCTTTCCTCTTCGGTCGGATCGCGATCTAAAAATTCAAATGGCACACCAGGATTAGGTTTTACAGAAACACTACCTGGCGATGAATCCGTTAGGTAACATTTACGGCTGCTGAGTGTCGATACCTGCCAACGCTCGTCCACAAGTTGTCCATCACTGATGACTTCGGCTGTTCCCCATAGTCGGATTTGGATGCGCGCCGAAGCATCATAAAACAAAAAGCCGACATTCGGATTAGCTTCTATCTCGCCTATTTTTCCACAACGTTTATCGCTATGAAAAAGCAATTGTTTTGCCTCCGTATATGTTTTGCGTAGCACGATCGTACGCATATTCGGCATACCTTCCCGAACGCTACAAAAAGTAGGCGTATGAAACGGGATTCTAGATTTCACGCCTGCCGTAGTTAGTTTTTGCCATGCCAATTTTTCGATTTCAGATAGTGTATAAGCAATATCGTTGATGATTATTTTATCCATATTTCTGTTTTATCTATTTTGGTTCTTTTAAAGTTTTTTTGTGGAGTAAATTCAAAATACCTGTTTTCTGGCCAATTATTATATGGTATTAAGTATGAAAGTATTAAGTATTACAATTTTTAAAATACCTAAAAGGCTCGTTATTAGTTTGTTATATCGACTTAAATACTTAATACTCGAATACTTTATACTTTATAGTGATATAAAAAATTTACTAGACTATGTGTGTCCACAAAAAAATTAAAAGAACTTCTGTTTTTTAAATGCTAATGTATTCATTTTTAACAAAATGGAGTAGCTTTGGTTTATTTTTTAATTTTCATTATTTTTTATGAAATATTTATTCATACTGCTTTCTTGTTTTACACTTACTTTTTCATTTGGTCAAACAGATGTTTTGAAATATGTAAATCCGATGATAGGCACTGGCGGACATGGACATACTTTTCCTGGCGCTACGCTGCCTTTTGGCATGGTTCAACTCAGCCCCGATACACGATTGAATGGTTGGGACGGCTGCTCAGGTTATCACGATTCGGATACGATTGTGTATGGTTTTAGCCACACGCACCTCAGCGGCACTGGCGTCGAGGATTATTGCGACATCCTCTTGATGCCAACCACTGGTGCAGTCCTCAACTCGAATGGCGCTGATGGCGGCCTTGGTTATCGTTCCGTTTTTAACAAAAAAAATGAAAAAGCAACACCTAATTATTACAAAACAAAACTCGACGCTTCGGGGACTGAAGTAGAATTGACCGCGACCACACGAGTAGGTTTTCATAGATATACTTATCCCGAAGGCACAAGCGAAGCCAATGTCGTGATTGATTTGGCGCATCGTGATCGCGTGTTGGAGTCGGATTTGCGTATCGTGAATGACTATGAGGTAGAAGGTTTTCGAGTATCAGAAGCATGGGCCAAAAAACAGCAAGTTTACTTCGTAGCACGCTTTTCAGAACCAATTTTTAAACGTGATAATAAAGACAATATACATACGTTCGGAGTAAGTTTTTTAGGTAAAAATAGACAATTACTTGTAAAAGTCGGTATTTCGGCAGTGAGTACAGATGGCGCAAGGGCTAATTTAGATGCTGAAATTCCCAATTGGAATTTTGAGGAAGTAAAACAAAATGGAGAAAAAATTTGGCGCAAAGCCTTGAGTCAAATCGAAATTGAAGGCGGTTCGGTAGATCAAAAAACAATGTTTTATACAGCCTTGTATCATACGTTCATCGTGCCGAATACTTATACTGACGTGGATGGCAAATACAGATCTATGGACGGATTTGTGAGCAATGTATTAAAAGACAGAACCTATTATACAGTCTTTTCGCTTTGGGATACGTATCGGGCGGCGCATCCTTTATACACGATTTTATGTCCAGATCGGGTCAATGATTTTGTATATACTTTCGTAGATGATTATCAAAAAAGCGGCGCATTGTCGATGTGGCCTTTGGCTGGCAACGAAACATGGTGCATGATTGGCAACCATTCTATACCAGTTATTGTAGATGCTTATCAGAAGGGAATCCGCAAATACAATGAATATGATGCTTATGAAGCCATAAAAGGCACGCTTTCGTCTTCTCGAATGGGGCAGCAAGTTTACTACGAACGCGGTTATTTGCCAGCAGAATTAGAGTCCGAATCAGTGTCTAAAACCTTAGAATTTGCTTACGATGATTGGTGCGTTGCGCAACTCGGCAAAATGCTCAAACAAGAATGGTATTCAAACTGGACGGCTGCACAATCCTACAAAAACGTACTCGATCCCGAAACTGGATTTATGCGCGCCAAAATAAACGAAACTTGGGTTCGTCCATTCGAGCCGCGCGAGATTAACTCCCATTATACAGAAGGCAATGCTTGGCAATACAGTTTTTATGTGCCACACGACATCAAAGGGCTTTATTCCGCTATGGGCGGAAAGGCTGTTTTTGAAAAAAAATTAGATGATTTGTTTGCCGCTACCAGCGAAACCACTGGCCGCAAACAAGCCGATGTGACTGGTTTAATCGGTCAATATGCACATGGCAACGAACCAAGCCATCAGATAAGTTATCTCTATAATTACATCAATAAACCTTGGAAAACGCAGGCGCGCGTGCATGAAATCCTAAAAACGATGTACCAAAATGCGCCCGATGGATTGAGTGGCAACGAAGATTGCGGGCAAATGTCAGCATGGTTTATCATGTCGGCGTTGGGCATTTATCCCGTCAATCCATGCGGTGGCGATTACGTGATTACGACGCCGATGTTCCCGAAAGTAACTATTCATTTACCGAATGGGCGTAACTTAGTCATCAGTGCAAAAGGTGTTTCGGACAATGATTTTTTGATACAAAAAGCAACTTGGCAAGGGCAAAATTATCCTAAATCTCACATTTCGCATTTTCAATTATTGGAAGGTGGCGAACTGGCGTTTCAGACCAGCAACAAGCCATCTACAACGTGGGGCATTGCAGATGCTGACATTCCCGAAACCTCCATGACCAACGATTTGATAGTGCCGTTGCCTTTCGTTAGCAAAGGTACACGTACATTTGCGGAGTCGCAAAACATCACGTTGGGACATTTGACGGAAGGCAATAAAATTTATTACGCTATCAATAAACCATTCAATATCAATGAGTTAGATAAAAATGAATTGTATTATAAGCCTTTTGAAATAAAAGAAACAAGCAATATTTCGTTTATGGCAGTGGATGCCGAAGGGCAGCAATCGGCTGTCGTTTCGGCTTCGTTTTTGAAAAACAACATCAATCGAAAAATAAGTATCAAAAATAAATATGCAAAAATGTATTCGGCCGAAGGCGACTTGTCTTTGGTTGATGGATTGCGTGGTTGGGCCAATTTTCATACAGGCGCATGGCAAGGCTACGATGGCGTGAATCTTGATGTTGTCATAGATTTAGGTGCTGCGCAAGACATTCACAAAGTCGGTTTGAGTTGTTTGCAAGATCAAAATTCTTGGATTTTCTTTCCCACTTCGGTGCAATACGAAACCTCAACGGACGGCATTAATTTCGTCGCCTTGGATCTGGTAAAAAACACGATTGACCCAGCGGAAAGCCCAACGATATTGCATACTTTTGAAACCAACAAAACCGCCAAAGCGCGATATGTACACGTGGTGGCAACTTATCTCGATCGAATCCCAGATTGGCACAAAGGTAAAGGCTACAAAGGTTGGATATTTGCAGATGAAGTGATTGTGGAATAACAGCGTAATTTACAATAGACAATAAACAATATGCAAAATTTATTAATTGTCTATTGCTTATTGAAATAGGCAAATACTAAAAGTTACAATTTTGCTATCTTCTTGAATAATGTCTAATTGCTTACTTATTTCTTAAAGTTTTTAATGTTGAAAATAAATACCCGCATATTTCGGTTTTTAATCTTAGAAAGAAGCAAAATCGTATCTTTGCACCTCGAATTTATTTTATTGATAAAAAAGAATATGAAAAAAATATTATTATTTATAGCGGCAATCGTAGTCGTACAATTGTATTTTAGTGCTTGTACTAAGGAAATATATACCACAGATGCGGCCGATAAATTGACATTCTCGAAAGATACTTTGCGTTTTGATACCGTTTTTACGCAAGTTGGCTCTGCTACACGTAGTTTTAAAGTGTATAATAAAAGTGATAAATGGATTAAAATAAACAAAATTTATTTGAAACAAGGTAGTGCTTCTCGTTTTCACATCAATATAGATGGTGTGGCTGGCGACAACCAAAAAGACATCGAGATTGCGCCCAAAGACTCTATGTACGTCTTTGCCGAAGTCACCATTAATCCCAATCAGCCAGTATCTGCCAGTCCATTTATACTCGATGAAGCCTTGATTTTTGAGACCAATGGCAACAATCAGACCGTTACGCTCGAAGCATGGGGACAAAATGCAAACTACATTCCCAACCGTTTTTCGAGGTCAAAACTGACGGTTGTAACTGAGGATATAATCTGGAATGACCCAAAACCTTACGTAATTTATGGTGTTTTGGTACTCAATGCCTGTCAATTGACGATTCCTGCTGGCGCACGTGTCTATGTACACGGCGGCTTGGTAAAAAATAAAGATTTATTTGGAGGTGCGCCATTCAATGACGGCATCATATACGCCGATAATGGTGGGCGTATCGTGATTAGCGGAACGGCTGCAAAGCCAGTCGTGATACAAAGTGACCGCATCGAAAAAGAATTTGAGGATCAGCCTGGGCAATGGGGCGCTATCGTGATGGGTAAAGGCTCGGTCGGCAATGTGGTGCAACACGCCATCATCAAAAACTGTATTGTCGGTCTGCGCGTGGATTCAGCGGCAACATTGGATATTAAAAATACAAAAATTTATAACACAAGTGGCAATGGAATATCGGCTACGCATGCTAGCGTAACGGCTCAAAATTGCTTGTTTCGGAGTAATTACAGCACATCTGTCGCCCTTGATTTTGGCGGCGATTACAAGTTCGATTATTGCACCATTGCCAATTATGGCGCAAATGCAGATGCACTATATTTAGGAAATACTAAATGTTATGAAAAAGATATGGCAGGAAACTGTATAAAAGCCCTTGCATATCCGATGAATGCGACTTTACGAAATTGCATCGTTTTTGGTGGGCGACCTGATGAGATTAGCTTGGTCGAAAACAAGCAAGCAGGTTTTAATGTAAAAATGAATAATTGCGTGGTTCGGGTAAAAGAAATCTTGAAAACAACCGCTTATCCTAAGTTTTTGACAGATAACTGTACGAATTGTATCAATGGCGATGGCGGCTCAAAATTATTTATAAAAGACAACATAAAGTATAAAAACAATCCAACTAAATACTTGAATATTGACACCGATTATCACCTCGATACGCTTTCGATAGCCGAAAAAAAGGGTTTGCCGATTAGCGGTATTACGAAGGATTTAGATGGCTTGGATCGCAATGGTACAACGCCTGATATTGGCTGTTACCAATATGTGCCTAAATAATTTTAATGCCGTATCAAAAAAGATAAAAACCCTTTAAGCGTTTCTATAGTAAAACCTAAAAGCACTTACTTTTTACGTCTTTTTGTCAAAAAACGCTTAAAGGGTTGAGTACGTATTTTTTATATTCGTTAATTAAAAAAAGCATAATATATTGACTGACAATATATTATGCTTTTTTAATTTATTAAATTTAATTTATTAAATTTTTTTTGCGCCGTACCAAATCACAAAAATCCAAACCAAGCCTTTTAATAAAAAGAAAAGAAATCCTGCCAAGCCAATGCGCTTGAGCCATGTTTTAGTGTTTGGTTGCGGTGAATCCATTATGTTGAAATAAAAATTTGATTAACAAAATAAAGTACAAAAATCTTTAGTTTTGTTGATAAAAAAAAGTAAAACACCGAAAATGACGATTTGTTTACGCACAACATCAAAATTGACGCTTATTGGATGTGTGAAAACTATAATTTCAAAAAAAATGATTTTTAAAATTCTTTTTATAAAGCCATCTTAGAACAATTGCATACCTTTGCGAAACCCAACTTTTAAAAAGAAATGGCTAAAGTAAAAATTTTTGCGGGAACGAACACCCAGTATTTGGCAAAAGAAATTGCTAAAATTTACGATCAACCGCTTGGTAAAGTAGAAGTAAAACAATTCAGCGACGGAGAAATGCAGCCCATCATAGACGAAAGTGTGCGCGGTTGCTATGTGTTTTTTATACAATCTACGTTTGCGCCTACCGACAATCTCATGGAATTGCTCTTGCTCATTGATGCAGCCAAACGTGCTTCGGCAGGTTACATCACAGCCGTGATTCCGTATTATGGTTATGCTCGACAAGACAGAAAAGACAAGCCTCGTGTACCGATTTCGGCAAAGCTGATTGCCAATCTCTTACAAGCAGCAGGTGCAAATCGAATCATGACCATGGATTTCCATGCTGATCAGATTCAAGGTTTTTTTGATATTCCTGTGGATCACCTCAAATCAGAGGCCATTTATGTGCCTTATCTCAATACTTTAGATTTATCGAATACCATTTTTGCTTCGCCCGATGTGGGTGGCGTGAAACGCGCGCGTGCCTATGCAAAACACTTCAAACGCGAACTCGTGATTTGCGATAAACACCGCGAACGCGCCAACGAAGTAGCAAGCATGACCGTAATCGGAGATGTGACTGGCGCAGATGTGATTTTGGTGGACGACATCGTGGACACCGCTGGCACGCTTTGCAAAGCCGCAGAAATTATCATGTCGAAAGGTGCAAAAAGTGTTCGCGCTATTTGTACGCACCCAGTTTTGTCTGGCAAGGCTTATGAAAACATCAACAACTCGATGCTCGAAGAATTAATCGTATGCGATACGATTCCGTTGAGAGAAAAATCGGATAAAATACGTGTATTGAGTTCAGGAACATTGTTCGCACGTGCGATACGCAATGCACATGAACACCGTTCTATTTCTGCATTGTTCGTTGAGGGTTAATATATAAGCAGTTGATTATCAATATTTTGTAAAAAATAATGACTGATAAAATTCCAATTCTTTTTCGAAAAAAGGGTTGGAATTTTTATTTTAACGAAAGTGTAATCATTTTACAACAAACTGATTATACTTTGATTGATTAAACTGTAACTTTGCAAAGCGTTAAGGAAATAATATTTTTTCTTTCTTTTTAAATATTTTTTCAATAAAAGCATAAAAACGCAGTTATAAAAGTTGAAAACAATAGAAATATGGAATTAGTAAATAGAGTGGCTTCGTCTGGATTGGTTACGTTGAATCTTGAGGAGTATTTTCCGAAAGCAGATATGGTCGTGTTTGACCTCAAAAATTATTTGTTTATGGAGCTTATCCTGAAAGAAAAAGATTTTCGAGAAGCCTTGACCACGCATGATTGGTCGCAATATGACCAAAAAATCTTGTTGGTTTATTGCAGTGCAGATGCCATTATACCTGTATGGGCCTATATGCTCGTGAGTGCGTATGCGCAAAGCTATGCACTCGATATTTTTCAGGGTGATCAAGAGGCTTATATCAAGGCGCATTATTATCATGTATTGTCAAATTTGGATTTGCAACGCTATGAGGATCAACGGATTGTGATAAAAGGTTGTAGCGAAAAGCCAGTGCCAGCTGCGGCATATCTTGACCTCACGAAACGCTTGCGCCCATTGGTCAAAAGCATCATGTATGGCGAGCCTTGTTCTACCGTTCCAGTTTTCAAAAAGCCAAAACCATAGTCGATGCTGCGTATCATAGACCGATATATCATTAAAAAATATTTGAGTACGTTCTTTTTTGTGGCACTCATCTTTACCGCTATTTCTGTTGCCATTGATTTCAGCGATAAGGTAGAGGATTTTATAGAAGAGCCAGTGACGAAAATTCAAATCATCAAAGAGCATTACATCAACTTTGTGCTGTTCATCAATGGTATGTTGTGGCCGATATTTGCCATGATTTCGGTTATTTTTTTTACCTCGCGCATGGCTTCGGATTCCGAGATTATTTCTATCCTCAATGCTGGTGTGCCGTATCGCCGTATGTTGCGACCGTATTTGATTGCGGCAAGCATCATCACAACCCTACTTTTGCTCGGCAATCATCTTTTAATTCCGCTTGGCAACAAAGTTCGCTTGGATTTTGAGCATAAATATATTTATAAATTTAGTGATAAAGGCAAAAAATCGGACGTGCATTTGTTCATCGGCCCCGATGTGAAAGTATATGCGCACAATTGGGCGCAATCCGATTCGAGCATCAATCGTTTCAGAATGGAGCGCATCAAAGACGGCGAAGTGACTTGGATTTTGGAGGCAAACCGTGCCAAATGGAAAGGCGAGCCAAACAAATGGCAACTCGAAGATTATAGCATTCGCACGTTTTCGGGTAATGCCGAGACTTTCATAAAAAAGAAAAATACAGAGGTTTTAGATACAGCATTTAACTTATACCCAAATGATTTTTCTCAATTCGTGACCGATAAAGACACGTATTCTACGCCTGTTCTGTATTCTATCATTGCCGAAAAAAGGCAACGCGGCCTTTCCAATACACGCGCTTACGAGATAGAATTGCATCGCCGCACCGCAGACGCTTTCACGATTATCATCTTGACCATTATGGGCTTCACGATTGCTGGTAGAAAGGTGCGTGGGGGCATCGGACTTCACTTGGCTATCGGCATTGGATTAGGTGCGATCTTTGTTTTCCTATCGCGGTTTTCAGCTACGTTCGCTACTTCGTATAATTTTCCGATACTGTTAGGTGTTTGGATTCCAAACCTTATTTTTGGACTAATTTCGGTACAATTGTTACGCACTGCACAAAAGTAAATTGAGTATTTATTTTCATAAAATGTTGATTGTTAATTATTTATGAAAATGATGATTCAGTATTTATGATGATAAATTTAATATGTTTCAAAATATGTCACTCCTACGGAGTTCAAAAACACGTTGTGGATTGTGCATTTTTTACCGACATATCATGCCTAACGGCATTTACTGTTTAGAAAATGCCGTTAGCCAGTAATTAGCAACTAAAACAGTAAAGCTCCATAGGAGCGACATATTATTCTCACATTTTTTCTTCATAATAAGGAGTTAAAATAAAAAAACCGTTACACAATATGCTGCGTAACGGTTTTTTTTATTTTCAAAAGTCATTAAAAGCAGATTAAACCTAATTTAATCATGCTTAATCTCCACTTCGCCAACTGGTTTTCGATAGGCTTGAAACGGAATTTTGAGTAGATTTCCGATACGTGTATGCTCATGTTTTTCGAGGTGCGTATCAATACCATACACGATTTTGCTGCGCTCTAAGGTCGAAAAAGTGCCAAACAAGCGATCCCAAACCGAAAAAATATTTCCAAAATTAGTGTCTGTA
>JAYUJV010000662.1:0-4512 GCA_043764975.1 Saprospirales bacterium | reverse complement strand
AATAAATATTAATGTTGTCTTTGATGTCGTGCGGCACGTCCTGATCTCTGATAATTAGTGCTAATAAATTTAGTCCATCTCTGGCATAGTCCCTAAATAACTCCTCGTCGTAAGTGTTTTCGACGACCAGCAATAATTTTTCAAAAAAGGCTTGTCCAAGATAAGTTGCATCAGCATAGTTTTTGGTTGCATACAGATTTTGACCTTGTTTTACGAACATATCAAGGGGTTTTTTGACTTTTTTAATGTCCGCCCATTCTATATAATTGCTGCGTCCGAGTCCGACTTTGAGCGTATTTTCGACCAAAAGCGCGTACTTTTCTTTGCCTTCGCCATTGCTGATACTGGCAAAGCGATTCATAAACATGGATTTGAAAATTTTGTTGTGTGCAAATGCTTCTTTTATAAATGCCCTCAATTCGTTGGGTGGCGCTTTTTCGAGTAGAGTAGCGAAGGTATCTGGTTTGTTACTTTTCTTAGGGGCAAGTGGTGTTTTGGCTTTTGCTCCTTTTGTAGTTTTAGTTACAACTGCTTCATTATCAGTGTTTTGTACGCTTGTATTGCGTACATGAATGATGAGTGCAAGCACGTGTTCGCAAAGGTCTTCCTCGCTTTCGCAATCGCAAGTGATGTTGCTAATCGCTGAATTATTGAGCTCAAACGACACATCGAAGTCATTTGTTTTTTCGCGCACGAAGGCAATCCATTGTTTTCCCGATTGCTCTATTTCGTCTAATTGACCTTTATTTACGTAGTCATGCGCCTTTTTACTAGTCGCTGCCGATACTTTTTTATCAAAATTGTCGATTGTTAATTTCATTCTACTATTTTTTTTACAAATGTAAAAAAAATAGTATTTAGATGTGTTATTTCAGATTTTTTAAATGAAAAAAACAGTAATTTCTACTTGAAATTACTGTTTTTTATGGACTCAATTTGTCCGTTTACTCGGATTGACCATGTCAAAAATATTACCGCCTTCGTCTTTTTTCTTTTTCATGCCAGTTTCGACACCAAAATTGTAACGAATCGTTACGCCAAATTTTCGTGAATCATTCACACGCTGTCCCGAAGCGTCGATTCCGCCTTGTTGTAGCACGAAATCGGGTTTCATGGTATAAAGTATATCGTTTGCCGTAAGGATAACTTGCAGGTGTTGTTTCGGAAATTTATGGTTGTAGGTAAGGCTGAGTTGCCCGAAGTTTTTGAGTTCATAAAAATTAGTAACGCCTTTTATTTGTAAAAAGCCATTGGCACTCAAAAACGAATTTTTATTGAATTTTAATTCATGATAAGTGAAAATATTCCATGTGCCACGACGAAAATCCAACGGCTGACCTTGATATAAACCTCTGTAAATCTGATAGTTATACATAGTACCAACGATGCCAAAATACGTGCCGCCAGGCGGAATACCACCAACCAAGCGCATATAATATTGTTTGAGATTTCCGAGATTGTCATACGTTTCGGTAAATACTTTTGTACTCGGATTCTGATAAATAACTTTGCCAAATACGTCCTTCGTTTCGTCCATACCAAGTGCCAAAACAGGATAATCGCCAAAACTAATGTTGAACTCATACGTATTCGTAAACTGCGGTTTCAGACTCGGATTGCCAGTTTGGACATAAAATGGATCTACGACTTGCACAGCAGGATTCAAAATACTATAATTTGGACGTGTTATGCTACGTCGTGCAATAAAATTTCCGTTCAAGTCAAAATTTTTGAACAACGTAAATAGCTTTCGGCTAACGTACAGATACGGAAATAAATCGCTGCGATGTACCGTAAACATTGTATCGCGTGGCGAAAGTTGGCGCCCAATCATATTCGTATTTTCGAGGCGCAAGCCAGTTTTGACCGATATGCCGTAAAACGGTATTGATACTTGAAAATAAGCCGCATTTATGTTTTCATTGTACTTATAGGTAATTGATTTTGCAGCATCATTATTTTTATTGATTAAAAAATCTGCCTTTGCATCGTTTGTCAAAACATCAAGTTTTATACCTGATTCTATCTTGAATTTATTTTGAAATTTCTTCGTAAAATCACTCACTAGCGAGCCGATATGGCGAGCGTTGTCAATATTCCCAGTTCCAAAATTCGTTTTATTATTGCTACTAAACGTATTTTCATACGCTTGTTGCGTCACATTCGAGGCGTAAACATAGTTGAAACTATTGCTCCATTCGCTACCAATGGTGTCGAGTTTGTAAATCGAACTAAGTGTATTATTTACATTTATCTTCGATAAATCGTTGTTAATCAATGATTTATTAGAATTAAAAAGATTGTTGTTGCCAATAAAATATAAATCACTGATGTTTTGTGTATTCGATTTTCCATTGTCAAAGTTCAAGATTAAATCGTCAGCGATATTTAATTTGGGTGTAATGGTTCTGTCTATACCCATCGCTAGATAATGCGTTTGAGCAGGCGTAGTGGTATATGCTCTTTGAAAAAGATTAGTGTTGTCGTTTCCGAATGTGCGTTGCGATTGCAAATCTTCAAAATTATTTCGATTTCCATATTGATAATTCACGTAAGCATTCTGCACTTCATCGCCATGGTTGAGCGTGAATCCAGTCGAAAATTTGTGGTAGCGACCTTGCGTATAATTCAGATTAGAAGTGCCATTCGTACCTAACCGAATCCCTTTTTTCAAGACAATATTGATGATGTCGCCACTACTCGAAGCATCAAATTTGGCAGATGGCGTGCGCATAATTTCGATTTTAGAAACCGAATTGGGTGGCATACTTTTCAGAATGGAAGCCAAATCGCTCGAACCCAACTTCATCTCGCGACCATTGATATAGATTTTTGCTGCTTCGGCTTTGCCAAGGTATATCTCCTCATTCACGACAATGATGCCTGGCGTTTTTTCCAAGACTTCGAGCGCATTACTCGCCATTTTTGCCAATTGTTCAGTATCTACAATCGTCTTGTCGTCATCTTGCGTCATCAACTTTACTTTGGCAGTCACCGTTGCTTCAGATAGGGTAGCGGTCGATGTGGTCATATAAAGTTCAATCAAAGTATCGCGTTTTGTAATCGCAACTACTTGATTTACAGGCTTTAACCCAATTTTACTAACGTATATTTTATATTTAGTATTTGCTTTTACAGGAATCTGAACGAATCCTTTTTCATCCAATACGCCACCAAATACTAAGCTACTGTCTTTGGCCGTTCGTAAAGAAATGGTCGCAAATTCGGGTGAATCGCTCTTGTCCGTTTTTACCAAAATACTTAGCTTTGGCACTTGCGCAAATGAAATGATACTAATAAATAGAGCAAAAAAGGTAAGTGTGTGTTTCATATTCCCCTTATTTTTGGTTTTTAAAAATATAAAAATAAGCCAACTTAATTGAATGATTATACTTTATAGACGAACGAATATGAAAAACCGTTGTAAGTAAAAAAAAGTTATTTTTTAACACCTTTTCGGCATACTCTACAAAGGTGCGGAGTGCCGAAACGTTTTTAACCTTATGCGGCAGCATAAGTACGATGTAGGCGAGAGCGTGGGGCATAAAAAAAGGGAAAAAAAGCAACCGCTTTTTTTCCCTTTTTACTAACTCGATAAAGCGGCTGCACCACCCACGATTTCCGAAAGTTCTTTCGTAATCGCTTCCTGACGCGCTTTGTTATAATTAATCTTCAACTCTTTCAACATATCGTTGGCGTTATCGGTTGCCTTGTCCATTGACGTCATACGAGCGCCATGTTCAGAAGCGTGCGTGTCCAATAAACACTTTTGAAACTGTACTTGTAGGATTGTCGGGATTAAATCCGTCAACAACTCTATTTCGTTGGGTTCAAATATATAATCTGCTTTTTTAGTCGTTGTACCTTTGGCAAGCGCTTGTTTTGGCACAGGTAAAAACGCTTCTGTTTCTGCAAATTGCATAGCAGCGTTTTTGAAACGACCATAACTAACTTCTACCGCATCATATTTTTTAGCTTTGTAATCATTGATGACGCGTTGCGAAACAACAGCTACGTTATCAAAACTCAAATCACTAAAAATCTCTACATAATCACCGATAATATTGTAATTACGACGACGGAAATAATCGTTGCCACGTTTACCGATACACAACATCGTGATTTTGCCAGCTGCGTGTTGCTCAGCATATTTCGTATTCATGGTATGCAACGCCGACTTGATGATGTTGGTATTGAACGCGCCACACAAACCACGGTTTGAAGTAACAACTACCATCAATACGTTTTCGACCTCGCGCGGAGTACCGTATTCGCCTGTAGCGTCGCCACCATCAACGTTGGCCAAGATATTGCCCATCATCGCCTCTAATTTGCTTGAATACGGACGCAACTGCACTATAGCTTGCTGCGCACGACGCAATTTAGCGGCTGATACCATCTTCATGGCCTTTGTAATCTGTTGTGTAGAGATTACTGAACGAATCCGTTCGCGTACTTCTTTAAGATTTGCACCCATTTATAGATATAAATAAATATAAATTATTAACAATT
>JAYUJV010000661.1:0-1689 GCA_043764975.1 Saprospirales bacterium | reverse complement strand
GCCAATACGGTTGCGATTCCTGTCAATGCCATTGTTGTCCGTCAGGACAATAGTGAGGGCGGATTGAGCCTTATTGAGCTCAATTATACCCTTTCGGTGCTGAATTACTACTATCAGAGTGCCGGAGTAGAATTTTATTACAGTCGCCACCCTTACTACATCAATAACACGGACTTGTATAACTACGACGAACGTGATACGGATACAAACGGTGGCGACTCTGATAATCAATACGGAATCTTTGGTGGCGAGGTAAATAACGCCATAAATATATATTTTGTGAATACCATTACGCGCCAAAATGGTTTGCGTGTAGCAGGTTTTGCTTACTATCCAAGTCCATTACAAAAGAGTAATCGTTTGTTTATCACGAGCAATTCGATTATCAATAACAAAACAATTCCGCACGAATTGGGTCATTATTTTGGCCTCATGCACACCCACGAAAGCACCGAAAACGGCAGCAGTGACGAGTATGCAGAACGTGTTGAACGCAACGGCACACACTTTAATGCAGATGTTGCAGGCGATATGATTGCAGATACAGATGCAGATCCGCGCTATAAACCAAGCGAATTTGATGCCTTGATTTGTAGTTATAATGGATTGAATAAAGATAAATTTGGAATGGCTTTCGTGCCGCCAGTGTCTAATATTATGTCTTATTTTCCAGCTTCTTGTGGCATGGATTTTACGAAAGGTCAATACAATCGCATCGCGCAAGGCGTGAATACACGTACAAACCAAACGGCTTATACTTTGGACGCTGCGCCGATGGCCGTAAAAACGCCAACTCAATTGATTGCACGTTTCGATAGCTTACGCAATGCCATAAAATTGACTTGGAAAGACAATGCAAACAACGAAATCGGCTACATCATAGAGCGTTCATTGAATCCTACAAGCGGCTTTCGCCCAATTATCGGAGCAGTTACGATTTATAACGAAACGGCTTGGGAAGACAAAGCAATACAAAACAATACGGCTTATTATTATCGTATAAAAGCAACAAACGGTGGCATAAATGAATACAGCAATGTAGCGACTGTGCGCACAAATATATTTTATTGTTTGCCAAATAAAGGCACTGAAAATGCAACCATTACGCAATTACAAATCAAGTCTGGTACAAATATTTTATTAGAAAATCAAGGTTATAACAACGTATCATACAGCAACTTTTGTGATAAATTGGTTTCGCTTACGGCGGACAAGACATACAGAATATCAGCTATTTTTAATAAAAATCAATACTTTGGCGTTTGGGCCGACCTCAATAAAGACGGCGAATTTGATGAAGTGACTGAGCGTTTATATACGAACACAACAGCTACACGCCAAATCAGTGGTGATTTCAAGTTGCCAAATAATGTGGCTTTGGGCGCTGTGAGATTGCGTGTTCGTTGCGCCAATTCATGGGTGCAAGTAAGCGCTTGTGGTTTCGATAATGATTCGCAAACACACGATTACACGATGGTCGTAAAGGCTGCGGTTGCTGATGTGGTAACGCTAAAAGCAGCGCAAGAAGGCAATCAAATCATGTTGAATTGGGGAAATGCTAAGGTTGTGAACAGCGATTATTTTATACTCGAATATTCAAAAAATGGCGAAACTTACGAACCACTTGCGAATATAGTTGCGGTAGTTGGCGAAAATCATTTTGAACATATTGCACCAAATTTTGGCTCA
>JAYUJV010000660.1:0-1689 GCA_043764975.1 Saprospirales bacterium | reverse complement strand
GCCAATACGGTTGCGATTCCTGTCAATGCCATTGTTGTCCGTCAGGACAATAGTGAGGGCGGATTGAGCCTTATTGAGCTCAATTATACCCTTTCGGTACTGAATTACTACTATCAGAGTGCCGGAGTAGAATTTTATTATAGTCGCCACCCTTACTACATCAACAACACGGACTTGTATAACTACGATGAACGTGATACGGATCTGAACGGTGGCGACTCTGATAATCAATACGGAATCTTCGGTGGAGAGGTAAATAACGCCATAAATATATATTTTGTGAATACCATTACGCGCCAAAATGGTTTGCGTGTAGCAGGTTTTGCTTACTACCCAAGTCCATTGCAAAAGAGTAATCGCTTGTTTATCACGAGTAATTCAATTATCAATAACAAAACAATTCCGCACGAATTGGGTCATTATTTTGGCCTTATGCACACCCACGAAAGCACCGAAAATGGTAGCAGCGATGAGTATGCAGAACGTGTAGAACGCAATGGTGCGCACGCCAATGCCAACGTTGCAGGCGATATGATTGCAGATACTGATGCAGACCCACGCTACAAACCAAGCGAATTTGATCAATTGACATGTAGTTACAATGGCTTGAATAAAGATAAATTTGGAATGGCTTTCGTGCCGCCAGTGTCTAATATTATGTCTTATTTTCCGTCTGTTTGCGGTATGGATTTTACGAAAGGACAATACAATCGCATCGCACAAGGCGTGAATACGCGTACAAACCAAGCAGCTTATACGTTGGATGCCGCACCGATGGCCGTAAAAACGCCTACTCAATTGATTGCGCGTTTCGATAGCTTACGCAACGCCATAAAATTGACTTGGAAAGACCTTGCGAACAACGAAATGGGTTATATCATAGAGCGTTCGTCGAACCCTACAAATGGCTTTCGCCCAATCATCGGAGCAGTCACGATTTATAACGAAACGGCTTGGGAGGACAAAGCGATACAAAACAATACAGCTTATTATTATCGTATAAAAGCAAGCAATGGTGGCATAAATGAATATAGCAATGTAGCAACTATTCGTACAGCTATTTTTTATTGTTTGCCAAATAAAGGCACTGAAAATGCAACCATTACGCAGTTGCAAATCAAATCTGGTACTAATATTTTATTAGAAAACCAAGGTTATAACAACGTATCGTATAGTAATTTTTGTGATAAATTGGTTTCACTTACGGCGGATAAAACGTACAAAATATCAGCTATTTTTAATAAAAATCAATACTTTGGCGTTTGGGCTGACCTCAATAAAGACGGCGAATTTGATGAAGTAACTGAGCGTTTATATACGAACACAACGGCTACACGCCAAATCAGTGGCGATTTTAAGTTACCAAATAATGTGGTTTTGGGTGCTGTGAGATTGCGCGTTCGTTGCGCCAATTCATGGGTGCAAGTGAGTGCTTGCGGTTTCGACAATGATTCGCAAACGCACGATTACACAATGGTCATAAAAGCAGCAGTTGCTGATGTGGTGACGCTAAAAGCAGCACAAGAAGGCAATCAAATCATGCTCAATTGGGGAAATGCTAAGGTTGTGAACAGCGATTATTTCATACTTGAATATTCAAAAAATGGCGAAACTTACGAACCACTTGCGAATATAGTTGCGGTAGTTGGCGAAAATCATTTTGAACATATTGCACCAAATTTTGGCTCA